>JAZUEO010000169.1:0-5213 GCA_045640205.1 Candidatus Coprenecus sp.
AGGCATCGGCGAGCAGCGATATGGCGTGATTCCCTATCATTCCGAACGTTTCCCGGTAGAACGGCCAGGATGGCAGGTATCCGTCGTGCTCATAACTTTCCATAATGCTTCGTACATAGCGTTCCTGCATCTTGGGGAACAGAATGTTGTATAGGGGAAACTGTGAGCGGAAAGCATCCCAGTAGCCGATGTCGTTGAATCCATAACCCGGATATACTGTCTTGGTATTCGAATCGTAGTGGTGGGGGACACCTGCTTCGTCATATTCGTAGAATATTCTGGGAAAGAGACTTGCGTGGTAAAGGCAGGCATAGAAAGTGCGCTGCTGGTCCGGAGTGCCGCCTTCTACTGCAATGCGGCCAAGAAGGTCGTTCCACGCAGCAGTTCCTTCCTGGAGTGTGTGCTCGAAGCTGTCATGTGAGGAAAGTTCCCGTTCGTAATTCAGTTCCGCCTGTTCCGCACTTATGAACGAGGATGCCACCTTTACCTGAACCGTCGAGCCGGGTTCGAATTCGAGGTAGAAACCTGAATATATGCCTGCTATCGTGTCTTTTTCGGGAAATATTTCGGGTGATTCCATAGTCGGCTTGCCGCGTAATGCTGCCGCAAGCATATCAGGAGTCTTATAGGATACGTGTTCAGGTGTGTTGACATCGTGCCAGGCTCCGAATGACTTCACTGGGGTGTCGAAAGTCAGGACAAACCAGCATATCCTGCCATTCAGGAGGCCTCTGACGGTATGGTGCTGAATGTCTATTGACAAATCGGCAAAATTGTTCCCGGAATCGATGAGGAGGTATGCCGGGCCGTTGGCAGGATATGTGAAGCGCAGATGGTTTCCGCGTTCCGTGGGAGCCATTTCAGTCTTTATTCCATTGTGGAAAGTGACACTGTAATATTGCGGGAGGGCCGTTTCGTCATCGTGGGAGAATTTCGCTCCCCTCAGTGCCTGACGTATTTCCAGCTCTCCTGTTTCAGGGAAAAGAGCAAATGCTGCATAATCTCTTGTCCATGGACTGCATTGGTGGGCCTGAGAAAAGGCACGGATTTCATCGGACTGCCAGGTGTATTTCCATCCGTCACCGTGTTCTCCGGTCTGGGGTGACCATAAGTTCATTCCAAATGGACGGCCGGTCGCGGGGTATGTATTGCCGTAACTGAGCACAAAACAGGATTCGGTACCGATTCTGGTGTCCACCAGGGCGGTGTAGTCAACTTGGATGATGCCGGAAGTGCATGTGGTGAGGAAAAAGACCGAAAGCACGGTGGGTAGTAAGAGTGATTTCATATTACAAATTTAGTAAAAAGAAGATACACTTCAGAAATCTAAATTTAAAGAGACCATTGTTCAACCCTCAAAAAGCAAGACAATGGGGTCCCTTGCAAGGTTCACCGGAATCATCGGTATGGAAGAAAAAATCAGTAACTTTGCCCGTCAATGTAAATGAGGTGATTATGAAATCTGTTTTGAGGTTATCAATATGCCTGGCCGGGGGGTGCTTTTATACAGAATGGGACGAATCCGGCAATCCGACATCCAACAAGACTGTTCAGTGGATTGTAAATGGAGAAACGACTGTACAGGATTTCAGCGGAGGATGTATTGGAAACAGTGATCTGAGACGGGTTCCATTATCGCTCTTCCACGGAAAGGACGGTAAGTCATGCGGGACATATTATACGAAGAATTAGGGAATTATCAGTGATGACGGAGCAGACTATTGATTTTTCGATTTTCGAATATTCGGTGCCGGAACAATGGTATTATGGCGTGTATCACGACAGAATGCAGTGCCGCAAGGCGTCCCGTTCTTTTAGCCTTCTCCATAAACGGAAAGCAGATGAGTGCTGGCTTGTCATCCACGGATACAGGGGCTATCCCGGAGAATTCGTGCGACCGGCCATTGACCTTTTCATGGAGGGATATGACGTTTTTGTTCCAAGGCTACCGGGTCACGGGACCTGTGGAAAGGATTTCATCAGATCCCATTCGAAGGACTGGATGGGACTTGCCGCAAATGCTATCGCCGACCTCAAGGGTAGGTATTCCAAAGTTCATTTACTTGGGCATTCGATGGGAACGGCGATGGTTGCGATTCTTGCTTGCGGCGATCCCGAAATAGGGAAAATCGTGTATGTCAGTCCCAGTTTCGAGAACCTCCAGATGTCATGGCCCGCAAGATTGGCACTGTGGGTGCTTTCTATTTTCACACCCAAGGTCAACTGTCATTGGCACCCGAGTTCGAAATATCATCTGCACTATGAGAATGCTCCCTGCGACGAGTTGTATCTGGGAGACGAATACTGGACATGGTTCTTCACGCGTCAACTGCCAGAATATTACAAGCTGATGAAGCAGGGATTGAAGGCAATAGGGGAAAACGCTCACGAGCATCTTGTGGTATGCCCCGGGCGAGACAGAATCATTTCGCTCCCTTCCCTCGAACTATATAAGGAAGCCGTGGGCGATGGACAGAGTTATGTTATCATCGAAAATGGGACACATTCCCTGTTCTATGACAAGGATCCCCGGGCGGAAGAAAGTGCGGTCGAGGCTGTAATTTCCTTTGCGCACATTCGTTAATGCACACCCGCTCATAACGATGATTTTTTCCCAATGCCCTACACTACGGCCGATTCTCTTGACATATCCTTCTTTCTTGAGTCTCCTAATATGGTATCATACCCCTTTCTCGCTTAACTTGCACCTGTGTGCAAGTACAATGGAAATTTTGTACGGGAAAAGAGGCTTTCCGGTACAAAATTCTTGAAAATCATCGTTTCGTACCGGAGCAGGCCTCTAGCGGTACAAAATCCATCAAAAATCTGCTATAGTAAAATTCGTGAACCATTCAAAGTAGATTCGTAGACTTCTTAAAGAAAAATTTAATACATTTGCAATTTGAAAATATAAATCAAGTAATCAAATAATGGCTACTCCCAAGAAGAAAATCGTGATGGTGGAAACACCTATTGACCACAGAGAAACTTTCGTTTCCCTGTCCACCAATATGAAGAATCAGAATAATGACGAGATTACTATGGAGTCGAAGCTCCGCTCTCTTTATATGATTCAGAAGATAGACAGTAAAATCGATGAAATTCACCTTCTCAGAGGGGAACTGCCCGAGGAGGTCCGGGATCTGGAGGATGAAATCGCCGGTTTGAATACCAGAATCAGCAGACTGCAGACTGAAATCAAAGAGCAGGAATCATTGATTTCCATCAAGAAAATCGATATCAAGAATTGTGAGGACAATATCACCAGATACGATGAGCAGAGGAACAACGTTGCCAATAACCGTGAATATGATTCCATTTCCAAGGAAATAGAATTCCAGGGCTTGGAAAAGGAACTTGCAGAAAAGAAGCTTCGCGAAGCCACAGAGCAGCTTGCCGTTAAGAAAGATGCTCTGGATGCGGCTACAGAGGCGCTTAAAGGCAGGGAAGAGGATTTGGAAAACAAGAAGAAGGAACTTGTTTCCATTATTGAGGATACCGCCCGTGAAGAGGAAGTTCTCAAGGCCAAGCTTGCTGAATACGAGAAAGGTGTGGATGAAAGAATGCTCGCCGCTTACCATAAGGTAAGAAACAATGCTCACAATCATCTGGCAGTGGTGACCGTGAAGAGAGATGCTTGCGGTGGATGTTTCAATAAGATTCCGCCTCAGCGTCAGCTTGACATCGCTATGAACAAGAAGATTATTGTTTGCGAATATTGCGGACGTATTCTTGTCAGCAGCGATTTCGAAAAGGAAGAATAATTTTTTTTTCAACACAGAATGCGCCATCCGTATATCTTGGGCTGAGATTTCGGATGGCGTTGTTATATTTGTCGATAAAGAATTCCCGGACAGGGATTGAAATTATTATCTTTACAGAAAAAAATGGCCAAGACATACAAAGCGAAAAAAGAAGAAGTGAATCTGGAAGCCATCAGTGTCGATGCGGGGAAGGTCCCTCCTCAGGCTCCGGACGTAGAAGAAGCGGTGCTGGGAGCACTGTTGCTTGACCCTGAAGTGGCTCCCGATGTCCTCGATGCCCTTTCTCCAGAATGTTTCTACAAGGAGGTGAACAGAAAGATTTTCGAGGCGGTCAAATCTCTGTCGGTGAATCACAATCCTACGGATTATCTTTCAGTCGCACAGGAACTGAAGAAAACCAATTCTCTGGAAGAGGTGGGAGGACCTTTCTATCTGAGTCAGCTGGCCAATAAAATAGGCGCCGCTTCCCACGTGGATTATCACGTCAAGATACTGCTTCAGAAATATATCCAGAGAGAACTCATCAAAATCAGTTATCAGATTCAGAAGGATTCATTCGATGATTCCGTTCCCGTGGATGACCTTTTGGACAAGTCTCAGGAGAGCATTTTTTCCCTGACAGAGAAAAACGTCAAGAGAGAGACCCTTCCCATCAGGGAAGTCATAGCAAGTGCCATCGACGAGATAGAGAATAATCAGAAGCGTACGGACGGGCTGAGCGGAGTCCCTTCCGGATATACGGGCATAGACAGAGTGACATTGGGGTGGCAGGCTTCGGATTTGATTATCATAGCTGCCCGTCCCGCGATGGGTAAGACTGCATTTGTTCTTACGATGGCCCGTAATATGACCGTCACCCATCACGTTCCGGTGGCATTTTTTTCGTTGGAGATGTCATCGGTGCAGTTAGCCAAGCGTCTGCTGATTTCCGAAACCGGACTCTCTTCCGAGCAGATACGCGGCGGAAAAAAACTTATGGATTTCGAACTCATCCAGCTCAATGAGAGAATCAAGGATTTGAGCAAGGCACCCCTTTATATCGATGATACTCCCGGTCTGTCGATTTACGAATTCCGTTCAAAGGCGAGGAAGCAGGTGCGACAGAATGGAGTGAAGCTGATTATCATAGACTACCTGCAGCTGATGACGGGACCTGTGGAACTGCGGGGAATGCGCGAGCAGGAGGTTTCCAATATATCGCGTTCACTCAAGGGAATCGCCAAGGAGTTGAATATCCCCATTATCGCATTGTCGCAGCTGAGCCGCGCAGTGGAAACCCGCGGAGGAAACAAGCGTCCCCAGCTGAGTGACCTTCGCGAATCGGGGGCCATTGAGCAGGATGCCGATATCGTGATGTTTATTCACAGACCGGAATATTACGGAATGGCGGATGATGACGTGGCAAGCAAGGGACTGGCAGAAATTATCATAGCCAAGCACCGTAACGGT
>JAZUEO010000170.1:0-7603 GCA_045640205.1 Candidatus Coprenecus sp.
GATTCATAGCGGGAGGAGCCCTGATGGGTGTTGTTTCGGCCATAATCCGCTTCTGTGGCATAGACCTTTTCAACCGCAGCTGGCAGGAAACGAATGCCGCCGGATGGTTTGCCCTCCTGGCCTACGCCCTGATAATCCTCTTCATTGCATATAGTTGTCTTAAAAAAGAAAAGAAATAATGGAAAAGATACTGGACAGATTTCTCAGATATGTCGCTGTGGATACACAGTCAAACGAAGAGTCACTGAGTCAACCCAGCACAAACAAACAGTTCAACCTTCTGCAAATGCTCTCCGAAGAATTGAAAGTTATGGGTGTGTCCGAAGTTTCTCTTGACCGCAACGGATATCTTATGGCTTCAATTCCTTCAAACATTGAGCGCAAAGTTCCTTCTCTCGGACTGATAGCCCACGTAGATACCTCACCGGATGCTCCGGGATGCGGCATTCATCCCCAAATCATAGAAAAGTACGATGGGAATGATATTATTCTCAACCCATCCAACGGGATGAAAATAGCAGTGCAGAATTTTCCTGAAATCGCCCGGTATAAAGGCCAGACATTGATTACCACGGACGGTACGACATTGTTGGGAGCCGATGACAAGGCCGGAGTGGCAGAGATAATGACCACAGCCCAATACATAATGGAACATCCTGAAGTGAAACACGGAAAAATCTGCATCGGATTCACTCCTGATGAAGAAATTGGAAGAGGGGTGGACCATTTCGACACAGGTAAATTCGGAGCCGATTTCGCCTATACCTTCGACGGAGGTGAAATCGGTGAACTGGAATACGAAAATTTCAATGCCGCCTCAGCCAAGATTCACATCAGCGGACGGAACATTCATCCGGGTTACGCCAAGGACAAAATGAAAAATGCCATTCTCATCGCCGCCGAATTCAATTCTCTCCTTCCCGTCCACCAGCGTCCGGAATATACTGAAGGATACGACGGATTCTTCCATATTGTAAAATTCAGCGGAGTCGTGGAAGATGCGGACATTCAGTACATCATAAGAGACCATCACCGTAGCGCATTCGAGAAGAAGAAAGAGATTATCACACAGGTAGCAGATTTCATAAATGCCAGATATGGAGAAGGAACTGCGACCTTAGAGATAAAGGACCAATATTACAATATGAGACAGGAGGTGGAGAAGCATATGGAAATCGTTGATATCGCCCGGAGGGCAATGTCAAATGCCGGCATCACTCCGAAGGTCAAACCTATCCGCGGCGGCACGGACGGAGCACGTCTCTCATTTATGGGACTGCCTTGTCCCAATATATTCGCCGGAGGCCATAACTTCCACGGGAAACTCGAATTCATTCCCCTGCAGTCAATGGAAAAAGCGGCGGAAGTAGCCCTCAATATTATCAAGGAAGTCAGCCTGTCCTAATAGAGTTTTTCGATTTCCGCCCCGCGGAAATAATGAAGCAGAATCTGTCTATAGCTGTAGCCCTTCGTTCCCATAACGGCTGCACCTATCTGGCATAATCCCACACCGTGCCCCCATCCCGCTCCGGTAAAGGTAAAAATCTCCTCATCACCCTTGGCAGTTTTATCCACCACGAATGCAGAACTGTACAGATGTGTCCGTGAAAGCCATCTCCGAATCTCAAGTTCTTTTCCCACTGTAACGGTTCTTAACGAGCCGACTATTTTCAACAGGCAAATCCTTCCGGATTTTCCCCGCTTGAGGGGAATGATTTCCTTGATGACACCGAAATCCATTCCCGATTTTGTCTTCACCAATTCCGACAGTTCCGACTGAGTATAAGATACCTTCCACCTGTAGAAATCAGTTGTTTCCTGGTCATAATTGTTCAGGACTGTCGAGAGAATGGATGCATCCACATTGCTGCAGAAAGATGACGGCTTCGACATAATCCATTCGCGCGCACCCTCTTCATCCGAAATATCCGGAATCTGTTGATTTCCGGAAGCACCACCTTCCTCACTGTCCCTGACCGCTGACAGGTAATTATAATGTTCTTCCTGCCAGCAATTTTCAAATTCTTCGGATACGCCTCCACAACATTTTGAATAACGGGCATCACATATAGCGCCATTGTGGCACAGAACCATCCCCCAAGTATCATTTATCACTTCCGTGATTTTTTTACTCCTCACCCTCGCAATACCCTGATATCTCTGGCAGTGGTCGTCTGCGCAGACATCGAAAAGGGAATGGTCCTCCTGATCGTACCATCTGATGATATCGGGTCCATCCGAGTCGGACTCAGGCGGACAACTATGCCTCGTTCCATTTATTTTCGACATAAGCCAGGAACGGGAAATGATGGCGTGCGCACGCAGGAATTCGGAAGGGGCGGCGGAATTCATCTCTGAGGAAATGACACTGACCAGATAGTCTTCCATCCCTATGCGGTTTATGACTGTCAGCATCCTCGGTGCACCCGGGCCTATGATATCAGCCGGTCCGGCGACAGAATCAAGAACCGGCAGGATGGTAATTCCTCCCTGAAACATTTGACGCTCCATCCTCTCCCAATGGAATGCTATCCCGATTTTCACCATCAGAGAGAAGCACCCGTTCTTTTCATCAACAGGTACGAAATCAAGCCTGTCATACGATTGCCCCCGCCAAATCACCTTGCCTTCCTGATAAGAAAATGTTTCGGGCCCGATGACGTTTTTCTCATGGAAACGGAAGTTGGAACAGAAATCGATGGTCAATGATTGAGCGGACAGCAGACCGACCTTTACCTGAGGCTGACGGAACGGAAGGCAGACATCCTTCAGAATATGTTCCACATCCGGACCGGTCAGAGTATTGAAATCCTCCTCTCTCGGAGTGATAATGATTCCACCCAATTCCACACAAGCCGGAGCGACCATAAACTGCGAGAAGTTATCGGGACGATGCTTGACTCTGGGAATCATCACTGTCACAAACTTTCCGTCATCTTTCCAAGAGAGCAGATTTATCTTCGGCTCCGACTCAGGAGCTTTCAAATCCACCGGAAGATTGTCCATAAGAATCCGGATGGCCCGGACAGAATCTTCTGCCGCTTCCGACACTACCATAACCGCCCCCGCAAGATATTGCAAAAGGACGAACACATCGGCCTTGGATGAAAGAGCATCCATAGAATATCTGGTTTTAGGCAGAGACTTCCAATTAACTTCGAGAGGCAGTTCCCCTTTCGGACAAGCCTGGAAATGAAGATGTTCAGGAGCAGATGCTCCGGATTTGGGGCCATTGTAAAAGACTACTGCATCTGAAAGGAAATCCAGAATTCCATACAAGTCCGGAACAGAAGCTGAAATGGATTGCGGCTTGTGGTCAATAGAGCATATCACAAGATGTTTTTTGAACACCGGATACGGATTGACCAGAATATGGTAATTCCCCCACCTGAGATGTTCCTGCCGTTCAGGTCTGTTGTCCCTGCACAGAAAGCATTTTCTGGCGGCTATTACAGCAGGGCTGATATCCGCAGCCGTAGAACGGATTCTTGCCGGATTGTGTTGTATTCTGACATCCACTCCATCCACATTCACAGTCCTGTAACGGATTACACCATTGTCAAAAGCCGCGTAACTTTCCTTAGCCAAATCCCAGTCGGAAAGCTGTCTCTTTATCAATTCCTCTACATCCTTATTCATGACTCATCTCTCCTTTTTCTTCTGTTGCATATCGATTTTTCCTGTTAATCATTCCTCTCGCCCTCATCTCGATGGAGCGCAGCATATCCTTATATCCGTTATTTCCATTGATTCTTTCCTGACTGAGAGCGGCATCCGAATTACCGCTCCACCGACGGCAGTTATACAACACTTCATATATCCTTCCAAGTCGATATTCTCTGGAGATTCTCAAGCCGACAGCATAATCCTCCCCGTAACTCACATTCGGGAAACCGCCCACTGCCTTCAGGACAGAAACGTTGAATGCCCTTGGTGCACCAAGTCCATTGATGCGAAGCGCATTGTTATGTCCGTTCCCATCACTCCATTCCCTATGATCTATAACCCCGGGAGGGATTGGATTCAAATCAAAATCGGTCAATTGGTAAGACCCTATCACCATAGCGAATGAACCGCTACGGAACTTGTCCACGACTTTTTGAAGAGTGAACTCACTGCTGTAAATATCATCGCTGTCCAGCTGAACGGCATACTCGCCGCAGCGCTTATCGAACACAGCTCTGTTCCAGCACCCTCCTATCATTAATGAATCACTTTCGGGAACGATATGAATCAGTCTGGAATCTTCCAAGGCCATCGCAGAAAGAATCTCGGAGGTTCCGTCATCGGAATGATTGTCCACCACGATGACATTGAATAAGAAATCGGTTTTCTGGGACAAGGCCGAGCGCACCGCATCCGCGATGGTTCTGACCCTGTTTCTGACAGGAATCACCACTGACGCCACAGTTTCACTTCCGGAGCCGCACGGCAAAGGCCGGGCAGCCAAAGCAGGCATATAGACATCCACATCCTTGAGAAAAGCGGTGAAAATTTTCTCCATTTCCACCTGCACATCCCTGTTGGACGGATTCACATAGTCGAACTGCTTCTCACCCGAGGGACGGGAATCGCCTTCCTTTCTGGCATACAGATACTCTCTGATATGGAAAAATGTGCGGAACCGGGACAGACCAAGACGTAATGCATAAAACGCCCCATACTTCAAATCCGGCATTTCAGAGGCAAAACCACCCAGGGCTGTGACAGCATCGTCCCGATGAAACATAAGCACTGCCCCGAAATCAAAATCATCCCTCACGCTCCCGTATTGATAATCGGTAACCGGATGATGCATACGCCCCCCATCTTCCTTGATTTCATCGAAATCCGAATAAACCATTCCGGATTCCGTCTCCTCCAGCAGAGAGCGCATCCGACCGAAGTCTGTTTCATTCATTTCGATATCCTCCCACTGACACCCTATACAGAGAGCCACGACCGAGGTTTCACATTCATTCATCAAGCGCATCAGCTCCGACACCGGAAGGAAACGCGGAATATTAAGTTTGGCAATTTGTTTATGTTCCATAATGCAAATATACGTATCTTTGGAAGTTATTTTTTATAAAAAGATGAAGAAGAGAAAAAATCCCTGGTGGTGGATACCCACTCTCTATTTTGCGGAAGGTCTTCCCTATATAGCCGTAAACACTCTTTCAGTTATCCTTTACAAGAAATTGGAAATGTCGAATACGGACATCGCCTTCTACACCGGATGGCTCTATCTGCCTTGGGTCATCAAACCGTTCTGGAGCCCTTTCGTCGACATTCTGCGCACCAAACGCTGGTGGACGGTAATTTCCCAGTTTATCATCGGAATCAGCCTGGCCCTGCTGTCATTCACCATTCCCGCCGGTTTCTGGCTACAGTCCACACTGGCATTGTTCTGGCTCATCGGATTCACCTCCGCGACTCACGACATAGCTGCCGACGGCTTCTATATGACAGCCCTCGACTCGTCCGAACAGTCCTTCTTCGTCGGAATCCGCTCCACTTTCTACAGATGTGCCACCGTTTTCGGGCAAGGGATTCTGGTCATCATAGCCGGAATACTTGAAAATTCCTTTGGAAACATTCCGAAAGCCTGGGGTATCACCTTCCTGATTCTTTCCATATTCTTCCTGCTGCTGACAGCATATCACCATTTCATTCTTCCCCATCCTGATGCTGACCGCAATACGTCATCCTCCGAGGATAAAAACGATATCATCCATAACTTTTTCGGCACCTTCAGTTCCTTTTTCAAAAAGAAAGGAGTATGGACGGCCATACTTTTCATCCTGCTTTACCGCCTGCCTGAAGCCCAACTCGTCAAAATAATAAACCCTTTCCTGCTGGACAGCCGCGATGCAGGCGGGCTCGCTCTCTCCACGGCACAGGTAGGAGTGGTTTACGGCACCATCGGCATCATCGGACTGACATTGGGAGGCATTCTGGGAGGCATCATTGCCTCACGGCAAGGACTGCGCAAGTGTCTCCTCCCGATGGCACTCTGCATCACACTTCCGGACCTTGTATACTGCTATCTGGCCATGGCCCAGCCTTCGGGTGATAATTGGTGGGGAATGATACTCATCAATTCCAGCGTCTTTATCGAGCAGTTCGGCTATGGTATCGGGTTCACCTCATTCACCCTTTTTATGATGTACTTCGCCCGCGGAGAGAGCCAGACTTCCCACTATGCCATCTGTACGGCATTTATGGCACTCGGAATGATGCTCCCCGGAATGGCGGCAGGATGGATACAGGAGAAACTCGGATATGTGGGATTTTTCTGGTGGGCCATGATTTGCTGCATCGTCACCATCTTAATGACATTAACTATCAAACGAGATATAGAACCCAATTATGGTAAAAAGAATTAGTTGCTTGCTCATCGCATCGGTATGGGCTTCAATCGCGCTGTACGCGCAAGTCAAAACCGGAATCGAAGTACTCCGTGACAGCGGTTTCGAAGCCCTCCGCGGGAAAAGAGTAGGGCTTGTTACCAACCCCACAGGCATTGACAGAAATCTTAAATCCACCATCGACATACTTTATGAATCCTCAGAAGTAGAACTCGTCGCCCTCTTCGGGCCGGAGCACGGCGTCAGGGGAGACGCTCCTGCCGGCGCAGTAATCGAAGGAGAGGCTGTCGATTCCAAGACAGGAGTTCCCATCCACAGTCTTTATGGCAGTCTGAAAGCTCCCACCCGCGAAATGCTGAAAGGACTTGATGCCATAGTGTACGACATACAGGACATAGGATGCCGTTCATACACCTATATAAGTACTATGGGTAACGTAATGAAGGTGGCCGCTGAGACAGGTTTGGAGATGGTCGTCCTGGACAGGCCGAATCCGCTGGGCGGAGAAAAGGTCGAAGGATGCGGGGTCCAGCCATCTCTGGTATCCTTTGTCAGCAAATTCGACATCCCCTATGTTTACGGTCTTACTTGCGGAGAATTGGCCAGACTTCTCAACGGTGAAGGAATGATAGGGAAAGGAACAGACGGACGTCCCCTTAAATGCCGTCTCACCATAGTCCCTATGGAAGGATGGACCAGAGACATGAACTTTTCCCGGACAGGTCTCCCGTGGGTACCATCATCTCCTCACATTCCCTCTGTGGAAGCCGCCTATCTTTATCCTGCCACAGGAATAGCCGGAGAACTGGGCGTCTGTAGCATCGGTGTCGGTTACACCCTCCCATTCCAGATGATGGCCGGAAAGGGAATCGATGCGGTCAAATTGGCAGAATACCTTAACAGTCAGGATTTTCCCGGCATCACATTCCGCCCCATCTATGCCACACCCTACTATGGCGGTTATAAAGGAATCATCATCGGAGGTGTTCAGATTTACATCACCGATTTCAAGGCTGCCCGACTGAGCGAAATCCAGTTCAGAGTCATCGAAGCCATCCATAAACTGTATCCGTCATTATCCCTAATCAGTTCGGTGGCGGAAAAAAGCCTTCAAATGTTTGATAAAGTGACCGGAGACACCCGAATCAGACTGAAATTTGCGGAACGTTACCGCTTCTCCGACATCTCGGAACTCTGGTATTCCGGATGCGACGAATTCAGAAAACTATCGCAAAAATATTATCTCTACGAGG
>JAZUEO010000171.1:0-3636 GCA_045640205.1 Candidatus Coprenecus sp.
AGTTTCAAGACATACCGGGCAGCACTGTCAAGCGAAGGAATCCTGACATTAGCGGTATATATAGCCGTTCCGCTGAATGCGGAAGCCTCTTCACCGAAACCGAGGTCCTTCCAGGCCTTGAGCTCGGATATTGCGGCACGCTCAGGTGCGCCCCAGCCGGAAGGGAAGGAAATCTCCCAATCTGAAGCTGTGAATTCCGCTGTCACGCTACCTTCTGCCGGTGCGGGAACATTCGCGACATCGTGACGGAACACCACGAAGCGGCATTCACCCCTGCTCAGGTCAAAATCAATATCGCTGCGACCTGCGACCTCCTTACATACCGCAGGTAAGCTTTCTCCATTGACCGGATTCCAAAGTTCAACGGAACCGGTGCAACGGAAGCCGACAGTTCCCTTGAACGTCCCCTTGCGCGGAGCGGCGATGAAATACCAGTCTGCGTTCTCCGCCTTCCGATGAAGCCAGACAGGAAAATCACCTTCCTGTGTCAATACCGACACGTCTCTGCCGCCACATAGGCCGGCTGTCGCCTCCTCTATGGACATAGCGGAAAACAACCTCCCCCTACCTAATTCGGCGTCTTCACCCCAAATGGCATCCACAAGTGCCGGGAACTCATCTTCCCCTGTTATGGAAGCACACTCACGCGGCCGGTCACAGACCACCGTAGGCCCATCCATTATCAGCGTATGAAGTTTCGTGAGGGTAGCGGGAAGCATCCTGTAACTCTCCGGAATCCACAGGAAGCTGAATTCGAGTCCTTCGGGAGTCACGAGATGGCCGTCGCGGACAGATATACGGTTCAGAAGGACATCAGTATTGCAATAGTCATAATTATATCCCTTCGGAAATTCGAAGTTCTGGTCGGGACGCTGGTCGATTTCATCACCCAGATACCACAGAACGTCGGAAACGCTGCGTCCCCGTTCCAGCATATAGGCGCAGCGGGCCAGATACCCGGTAAATTCAGGCATATATTTCCACCAAGTCTGACGGCGGAGGAAAGGAGTCCCTATACCGCCTCCGAAGGAAGTGCCTGGAAAATACGTGTCGGCATTCGGATTGTGGGTATAGGTATGGAAAATACAATGTGTCACTCCCTGCCCGAAATAGAAATTGGCATTATCCTTCAGATTACGGAGTTTCTCATCCCAGCTGAGTTCGAATGAAGTGAAGGCTTCTGCACCGACTCTGGGCTTTCCATACATTCTGGCGGCAGATGCAGTGGGACGGGCAGGTTTGAAATTCAGTGAGCCGACATATCCGTCAGTGAATGATGACATCCAGAATTCACACATAGGTTCATCGGCATATTTCATATAGCGCATCGGGTCTGAGGGGAAAACATCACCCCCGGCAGTTTCATACACTATACTTAATCCTTTCTCCGCTGCGTGTTCAGCCATTCTGCCATAGAAACGTTCCGTGACCAGTTCATCGATACACCTCCGCCAGTCATTCAGAAAACGGGCGGTGACCTGCTGATTTTCCACCACATATCCCATCAGGGCAGGCATCCACTGTCTGAGCCCGTAACCGGCTATATTATGGAATTCTGTTTCCATATCCGCTGTCCAGGTCTGGCGCGCGCACTCCCAACTGTCGAGGAGCATACCATCAAGTTTTCCCTTTACAGGTCCGTCCGCCAATCTCCCGATATAAGCCGGGAAATGCACGTCAGGTCCGGAGACATCCAGTTTGGAACATTCCCATCCCGTAGCTTCAGGTGTGGCCGGTCCGTTGGTCCTGCGGGTATTGTAATGACCTATTCTGAGAATGGTCCACATTCCTTCAGGAGCCCGCCACTCCAAATGACCGTCACCGTCCATAAACGACGTTATGTCCTTTATGGAATCCATTCTGATATAGGCATCGGGGTTCTGCTCCGGATGAGAACTTTCGCGCACTATGCTCCGCAGAGTCCAGGCCGCCTCCCCTTCCCAATTGTTCTTTTTAGCCGCTGAAGAAAAACGGATACGCTCCATCGTAAGTTCCACGCCACCGGTAATTACCACCGAATACTCATCGGAAGTGGATTCATCCAATGCAAAGGTCATTTCCGCATCATCCTGCCAATTGGTCTGGGGGAAAGAGGCATCAAGCACCGTCCGCCAGGAGTCGTTTTCCCTGACCAAAACCTCTATACGGGTGTCGAATTCATAGGATTTGCCATGATTCATCTGTTGGAGAGGATTCAGTGTTATGCTGCGCAATGTCTCGGCCTGCGGTAATCTGAACTTGTATTCCCGTCTTCCGGGACCGGTCGTCCAGCTCTGTCCCTGAGGAATGACATCATATTCGAAAAGTTCCCTTTCCCCTTCAGGAGTGGGAAAGGCCAGTACGAAAAGTTCACGGTAATCGGCTTCCGCCTCTGCGGCCGCTTCGGGCATGGGGAGATCCAGAGACAGCATTTCTTTCTCCGGTGCAGTAGCGACCGTGCAGCTCCAGCAGAGATTTCTCATAGAATTTTCGGGGCTTATCCAAGGCCCGCCGGCCATTGACCATCCGGGACAGTTCTGCATAGTGAACCGCAAGCCCAGCCTTCTGGCCTCCGAAGAAGTGAACGAGACAAGACTGTCCCATTTTTCTGTAAGGCAATAGATATGCTCGCTCTGGCCGGGCCAGTCGCCTCCGAAATTTCCGCCGTGAAAAAACTGGATTCCGGATATACCGGCCTGCGCTATGGCCTCAAGGTCTGCTGTGATTCCCTCCCTTCCGACATTTCCGTCTATGAAGTGAAACCACGTCTGCGGGTAATATACCTTGTCCGGATGTCGGAAATTCTCTATATCACGAGCCGAAAACGGCGCTTCCAACTGTCCGCGTTCAGGAAGTGCCGGAACTATTTCGGGCGATAATGACAGCAGAGCTGCCAGAAACAGAATAATCATCATATCTTACCATTTGCAAGCCTCATCCATAAGGGAGGCGATTCTTTCATTCGAGAGATTCCCTATGCTTCCGATATGGGTATGTCCCAGGTCAGATGCCTTGAGCGACGACACGTCACCGCGCGAATACGAAAAACGGCCTTCATTCACCTCGATACCCACCTCCTTGTATGCCTCGCGGAACGGCTTTCCTGCCAGAGTTCTCAGATTCACTTCTTCCACAGTAAAGAGATACCTGTAGAGAGGATTTTCCAGAATATGCTCATTCACCTCGATGAACCCAAGCATATAACAGGTCATCTGCAGGCAGTCGTGCATAAGTTCGAGAACAGGAAATAGAATATCCTTGAGTATCTGGTACTCCCGATGATAGCCGTGAGGCATATTGCTGCACAGCAGCGAAATCTCATTCTCGCACGAAAGAATGCGATTGCACTTGCCGCGCACCATTTCCCAAACATCCGGATTCTTCTTGTGGGGCATTATGCTCGATCCCGTGGTCAAAGAATCGGGAAAATGGATGAAGCCGTAGTTGGGGCACATGTACATGCAGCAGTCCGATGCAAACTTGTTGAGAGTAAGGGCTACGCTTCCTATGGCCGATGCAACCGCCTTTTCGCTCTTTCCGCGCGAGAGCTGTGCCGCAACGCTGTTGTAGTTAAGCGTGCCGAATCCAAGAAGCTCCGTTGTCATCTCCCTGTCCAGAGGGAAAGAGTTTCCGTAGCCTGCTGCCGATCCCAGCGGG
>JAZUEO010000172.1:0-4126 GCA_045640205.1 Candidatus Coprenecus sp.
ATACATCGAGGGCCATTTGGGTGAACACCCTTTCCGGCGGGTCTGATGTAAATCCGTTTATGAGCGGATATGGCGTCCCTGTGGATTTGAGTCTTGCTCTGCATACGGATGCAGGGGTGGCTGTGACAGATTCCATCATAGGCACTTTGGCCATTCATACCACCCGTTCGAACGGCAGGAATTTTCTCGCTGACGGTCGCAGCAGATACATAAATAGGGAATTGTGTGATATTATCCAGTCCAGTGTCGTGGAGGATTTGCGTTCGGTAGTGGATTCATCCTGGAGCAGAAGGGGAATGTGGGACAAGTCATATTTCGAATGTCGTGAACCGGAGGTTCCTTCTATGATTTTGGAACTCCTGTCCCATCAGAATCTTTCGGATATGCGTCTGGCTCTCGACCCTATGTTCCGATTTGTCGTTGCAAGGGCCATTTACAAGGGTATGCTGACATTTTTCAAGGCTACCAAAGGGGATGATTTTACAGTGCAGCCTCTTCCCGTGAAGCAGTTTTCGGCTGTAAATGAGGGAGGGTATGCGAAACTCCGATGGTCTCCTACGGAAGATACACTGGAAGATTCTGCCGTTCCTCACGGCTATGTCATATACAAACGTACAGTGGACCCGTCAAAGGCTTCCGATATGATGATGCGCTGCCCTGACAGGCATTACGGCTTCATCAGAGAGGCGTATGTCACCGATACCGAGTATGTCAGTCCGGAACCATTGGAAAAAGGAATGATATATAGTTACAAGGTGGTGGCTGTAAACAGTGGGGGAAGCTCTTTCCCGAGCGAGGTCCTCTCGGTATGCGCGGGGGAGAAGGGCAATGCCTTGGCCGTCAATTGCTTTGACCGCATTTCCGCTCCGGAGTTCTATGGCGTTACAGATTCTCTGGAAGGTGGCTTTGTGCCCTGGGTTGACAGAGGCGTGGGCTATAAGAGAGACATAAGCTATGCCGGAGACCAGATGAGTTTCGACAAGAGTGATGCTTATGTGGATGATGACAATCCCGGATTCGGAGCTTCGTGGAATGATTTCGATACTCTTGTGGCCTGCGGCAATACTTTCGATTATACTTTGATGCACGCTGCTGTTCTGAGTAGGGCGGGATACGGTTTTTCATCCTGTTCCCGCGATGCACTCGAACAGGTCAGTTCCGGAGATTACCGGGTTTTGGATGTTATCGGCGGGAAGCAGAAAAGCGGAGGCAGATATCGGGCCGTTCTCGGCAAGGATATAACGGATGCGGTGACCGAAACGGTACTCCGTCACGGAACCGTTATTATGTCAGGATCTTATCTTTTGTCAGACCCTGCCGTGAAAGATGATACGGAACTTAATCATTTTATCGAGAATGTCTTGAAAATCAATTATCTCTCCACCCTTTCCCCTTCGGGCGTGGAAAGCGTCACCGGTGAACATGTTCTCTCTGCGCTGAATACTATGCCGAACAGGAATTTCTATTCTCTGGAAAACTGTGATGCCGTGGATGGTTTCGGCAAGGATAGAATACTGCTGAGATATTCGAACCACGGACCTTCCGCTTGCCAGATGTATGAAGGAAATGGATACAAGGTGGTAGTGGCTGGATTTCCTCTGGAAGCGATGGGTTATAACCATCTGTATATGACGCTCAAGCCTGCGTTATAGAATCTGTTTGAACAGTTTCTATGACGCGGAATTTTCTGCTCAGTGGCGGGTAAAGAATCAGGAAAAGCAGAAGACCTGAAGACAAACCCAAAATATCGGCTGCGAAGTCCAGAATATCACCATCCCTGTTAATGAGGAAGTAGTTCTGTATCAATTCCGTAATGGCTGCGAACACGATGCCTGCGAAAAATACCATAGTGCATATCCGAAATTTAAGACTATTCTTCCTTTTGGACAGATTAAAAAAGGAGATGGCAAGAATAGGATAGGGGAGGAACATCGTGAAGTGGACGATTTTATCCACTGGTATTCCCAAAATGAACCGTGGAATGTCCATTTCCTGTGGAAATGTCAGGTTTGCAAAGCATAATAGGCAGACGGACAGCAGGTAAAGGGGAAAAAGTATCCTTATGCTTATCAAAAAAACGTTTCGCATCAGTCAAGTCTTGTGTAACTGAAAATGCGTCCCATATTTTGAGACGCATTTTATGTGGAGCATACCAGAATCGAACTGGTTACCTCTTGACTGCCAGTCAAGCGCTCTAGCCAAGTGAGCTAATGCCCCGGATAACGGGGACAAATATCCGATTAATTTTTGAAACGGCAAAATTTCAGCGTATAATTTTCTAGGGACGTCTTATTTCATAGCATAGGATGGCTGTGGCTATGGCCACATTGAGGGATTCGGAAGTCTGTGCTCCAGCAGGATAGGGTGGGATGTATAAGCGTTTTGTGACCTTTGAGGCAAGTGCTTCGGAAATTCCGAAGGATTCGCTTCCCATTATTATCAGGCATCTCTTTCTGTCGATGTCGCCAGCATAGATGTTATCTCCGCCGAGAAAGGTGCCATAGACAGGTATGCCGGATTCTGAAAATCTGTCGGTGAGAGAGCAGAGATTCGTGTAGATTATCTGTTTTCTGAGTATGGCTCCCATAGATGCCTGGACGGTTTTGGGATTGTATGCATCCACGGTATCCGGGGATGCGAAGATATTTTCGATTCCGAACCAGTCACACAGGCGGATGATGGTTCCCAGGTTTCCGGGGTCACGGACGGAGTCAAGTGCGAGGGATATTCCTTGTGGCGGAAAGGGTGCGGATGGGGGTAGAATTGCCGCAGGCTTGCGTATGACTGCCAGTGCGGGGGAGGGTGTGCTGAGTTGTGAAATCCTTTTCATCGCCTCTGCTCCGATATCGGATGCTCTGTAATGGCGGATAACTTCCAGCGGGGAGGCCAGTGCTTCATCGACTGATTTTTCCCCTTCGATGATAAAAAGATTCTCGGCATCCCTGAACTTTTTCAGTGACAGGGAACGGATTAACTTCTCGTCACTCCTGGAGAGAGTCGGAGATGGTGTGCATTTTGACATAGTGCAAAGATAATGGACATATGGTTAAATGAAAACAGATTCTAAAAGTTTAGTGATAATTTCCGTGTCCACCCTGGACGGCCGCTGCCAATCGGCCCGGATTTTTTTCGGAACTACACGGATTTTCTGATAAAAGCCCTTTTATTCACTTGCGAAACTTGAATAATAACAACTATTTCAAAAACTTTAAC
The DNA here is from genome assembly GCA_045640205.1 of Candidatus Coprenecus sp. Taxonomy (GTDB): domain Bacteria; phylum Bacteroidota; class Bacteroidia; order Bacteroidales; family UBA932; genus Minthomonas. The sequence goes on from JAZUEO010000172.1 coordinate 3,214, forward strand.
AATCTTTAACACTTTCTTTTCGCTTCCCCTGATAGAATAGGCTATCTTTGCGCAACCAAATACCAAAAGACAACCATTTTCTATTATGGAAGAATTGAAAAGTATCCTTCGTCTCTTTGACGTTAATCGTTCTGAACACAAAGCAACCGCAACCCTTTCTGAAGATATAATCGGAAAATGCTTTATGCCTTGTGCAAAGGATATCTTATGTGGAGGTTATATTCTTGTTAATGGTGAGTTCAAGATTGACATACGTTCAATTGAACTGTATTATCACGAAGAAGATGGGGAGATTATTGACCCGATAATGTACCATACAAATCTGAATATGAAGAATTCCACTATCTACAAAAGGATGAATGAGCTTCCATACTTTGAATTCGGCTCCCTTAATCTTCATACTTCCGGGATTGATGTGACGTTTGAAAATCCATCTGAGCATTATAGAGCATCGTTCCTGATTCGTGAATATAGAATCCTGACTGCTAATCAAGAACTTTCAACTGCTGATGTTCCGTTTGATACTCATTCAACACATTTGTTTGATGATATGCTTTATCTTGGCGTCCCGGCAGACAAGCCTCTTGATTTGAAATGGGTCAAGGATGAATTTTACAGGAACTGTGAAATAGATGAATTGTCTCGCATTAATGTCGCACAATACAAGTTCGAAAACGGCAAATATGAGAAAGACGAAATATCTCAGAAAGAAGCTGAAGAACTTGACGATAAGGCATTTAAATATAACAGGAAGTGGTATAGGAAATGCCGGCGCAAGTGGCAATTCCGAAGAAAATAATCCAATATTATGATACAAGACAACCAATGCAACAGGGTGTTCTTTTCCGCCCTGCTTCAAACGGGTGGAAGAATTGACGTTCAACACCCAAAGGAAAGTCGGAGGCCAAGCGGT
>JAZUEO010000173.1:0-3400 GCA_045640205.1 Candidatus Coprenecus sp.
AGTGCGGAACCGTAGAGTGCATTCATCAGGGTGGAAACAAGGGAATGGGCGCAGCTGTTTTCAAAAACGACGTCATAGCATCCCGACGGGAGTTTCCGGGCCCCTGTCATCTCGAGAGTGCGGGACAGTGCCATCGCACCGCAGTCGCGTTTCAAAGCGGAGAAACTGATGGAACCGTCGCACCACCAGTTCTGCGGGCGTAAATCCCCTTCATCACGAACGGTGCATTCAGTGCTGACGGAAAATGATGTTCTGCTTTCGGATATTTCCAGACCATTGGAGTCAATGACTGTTTCCGTCACATATTCATCCTCATATTGGCTTTCGGTGGAAATCAGGCGTGAGTCCGATGGAATGCCGGAGCTTATCTCCTGAAGAATTTCCATTTTCTGCCGGGACGTGATTTCCGGATATGTGGAGTCATTGATTTTCAAGTCAAAGCCTTTCCCGTCATAACAGATGCTTTTCGGCGGGAGAACTCTGCATTCATCGGGTACCAGAAGGCGCGTGGCTTGGACTGCATTCCTGATGAATCTGCGAACATCGTCAGTATCAAGCCGGTTAGTGGTGAATACACCATATCTTCCATCGGCGAAGATGTTCAGATGAAGTGCCCTGTTGGTGGCGTTCTGCATTGAGTCAGGTCCTCCGTTGAGCAATGTTATGGATGTGTGGCCACCTTCCACAAGTGTGACCCTGGCGGCCTGTGCTCCCTCGTGCAGAATCATTGACATCACGTCATATATTGCAGCGTTTCTCCCCGTCATCAATTGGTTCCTCCTACATTGAGATTGTTTATCAGAACGGTCGGCATACCACAGCATACAGGGACTTGCTGTCCCTTTCCGCAGGTCCAGGTCGAATTCTCCATTTTGAGATTGTCAGCCACGGCGGACATATCAGCGAGAGCCTGTGGCCCGTTGCCTATGATATTGCAGTCCTTGATGGGTTTGGTGAGATGACCGTTCTCTATCAGGTAGCCACTTTTGACGAAGAAAGTGAAGTCTCCTGCCCCTATCTGTACCTGGCCGTTCGAGAAACTGTCCACATAGATTCCTTTTCTGACGCTTCTGATTATGGCTTCCTCGTCCGTATCACCGTTTTCCATATACGTGGCCCTCATTCGGGGAATAGGCATATATCTGAAAGATTCGCGACGTCCGTTTCCTGTGGGGGAGATCCCGTAGAATGAAGCGCTTATTCTGTCGTGAAGATAAGAGTTCAGAATGCCGTCCTTGACCATATATGTCTTTTCCGTGGGAACGCCTTCATCATCGATGTTCAGGGAACCTCTGTTTCCCGGAAGCGTCCCGTCATCGACGATGTTTATTCCCGGCCGACAGATGCGTTTTCCCATTTTTTCTGAGAAAATGGAGACGTTTTTCCTGTTGAAGTCGGCTTCGAATGCGTGACCTATGGCTTCGTGAAGCAGAATGCCACCGCCTCCTGCGGCTATAACTACACTGGTCTGGCCGGGGGATGGTTGACTGGCATTGAACAGGAAGGAGCATCCTTTCACGACTTCTACGGCCAGATTTTCGACCAGACTGTTACTTATGAACTCAAATCCATGACGGAAACTTTTGGATGCATAGAAATTTTCCGTTCTTTCTCCGTCCTGCATTATGACTGTGGCTCTCAATGAACCCAACGGACGGAAATCCTCGAAGCTTTCACCGAAAGAATTGGCGTAGAGTATATGTGTCTCCCGGTCGGTGAGATATCCGATAAGTTTGATGACTCTGGAATCAAGAGAAAATGTCCTTTCGTTCAGAAGTATCAAGGCATTTTTCTTCAAGGCTACGGATGTTTCGCTCCAAGGCTGTAAAACGGGATAGAAATTGTGTAATCCCCTGTCAGGGGTAGCGGTGGAGGGAAGATGAACTTTATCAGTGGCTGAATGCCAATTTCCTATGGAAGCTGCGAAGCGGGCGGCTCGCAGCATATCATTCAAATCTGTCGTTTCAGAATATGCGTACCCTGTTTTGTCTCCCTTGATTACTCTTATGCCTACACCATAGTCAATGTCTGAAGAAACTGCATTTACCTGACAGTCACGCAGAACCAAACTGTTTACCGCGGTATTTTCGAAAAAAATATCTGCAAAATCTCCACCGGAGGACAATGCAACCGTGATGACTTTGTCGATATCCTCTTTCGAAGTATTGAAAAGCTTGATGAAATAATCTGTCACGTTAAGATGTGGATTCTTATAATTCAGTGGCTTTCACCTTGGTTATTTTACCGTTTTTTGCGAATGCTATGTCTGAATTTGTCTTCTTTTTCTCACGTACCAGATTCTCAAAGGTTTGGTATAACCCTTGCATCACGTTATCCCTCAGTTCCCTTGCCTCTATTTCGCTCATAAATGTCAATAATTTGGTTTAGTTTTGTTTTATTATGTATTTTAGTAGTAATCTCCCTGCCTCCCTCGACTACAATTTCCACCGGACTGTAGGAATTGTCTACGACTATCCAGTAGTCCACCAGTGGGAGGTATCTGTCGAAGAGATTTACTATTCCTTGCACATATCTTCTTCTTATGCTCTCTTCAGGGATATTGTGACCCCCGCTCAAAACCCTCAGTTTCACCCTCTCCACCGCCAGTGACGGCATATTCAACCACAGGAATATCAGCATCACCGAATAACCGTTCTCGTGGGCTCTCCTGATTAGGTTTGAATACATCTTGGTGGCCAGTGTGGTTTCCACTGCAAAATCTGCACCGGACTTCATCAGGGTATCCATCCGCGTCAGCAGTATCTTGGCTGCCTGTATTGAAGAACTCTCAGGGTTGAGAGGGTTCAATCCCTTGGCTATTTCATCGGCATTGCAGAATGTGTCGCATTTGAGCCAGTCTTTCAGTATCTGCATACTGGCTGTTGTCTTGCCTGCTCCATTCGGCCCGCTGATTATATACAAATTGGGCATAATTCCGACGATAACACACAAAGATATAAAGAATGTTTTGATGGAATCAATTTTTCTTGTTTTTTCTTCTCGCTGCGTGACGCCTTCGGCAAAGCCTTGCCCGAAGTTTGGTTTCAGGGGCGTTGTCAGAGTGCTTTCGAGATGAGTCCCATCTGCTCAGGGGTGAAACCGGTGATACGGCATATTGTCTCCAAAGGAATATTCTCTTTCATCATCGCTCTGGCAACTTCCGTCTTGCCTTCAGCTCTGCCTTTGGCCTCACCTTCAGCTCTGCCTTTGGCCTCACCTTCAGCTCTGCCTTTGGCTTCACCTTCAGCTCTGCCTTCAGCGAGAGCCTTGGCGTGTTCATCTTCGCGGGCTTCTGCGAGAGCTACGAGTATGTCGTTCTACGTTGTCATATTCTTGTGAATCTCTATTTCGTGAATGGCATCCAATGGCAGGTTCGCCGTCAGCGAGCGGTCGTACAGTT
>JAZUEO010000174.1:0-4429 GCA_045640205.1 Candidatus Coprenecus sp.
CATATCTTCTGAATCCATCGCTGATGATGCTTCCCGGCAGATTCCTGAAAAAATCTTCAGTGGTGGCACGTCCGGCTCCTCCGCTTTGCCAGAGAATCTGGAAATCGGATTCTTTTCCTTGGACGGTGAACTTTTTCATAATCCTGTTGAAGGTGCCGCATCCAAGACTTCCACCTACTACTGCTATGGTCTTCTTGTCTGGGTTCAAGCCGAAGTGGCGGATGGCCAGGGAACGCTCCTTCGCTGTCGGAGGGGTAATCCCTTTCCTTATCGGATTGCCTGTAAGGAGAATTTTATTTCCGGGAAAAAAGCGCTCCATCCCTTCGTATGCAGTGCAGATGAGGCTTGCTTTTTTCCCAAGTATTCTGTTGGTCAGTCCCGCATAGGAGTTCTGCTCCTGAATCAGGCAGGGAATGCCCTTTGCCGCCGCTTTCCATAGAAGGGGCGCAGATGCATATCCACCGACACCGACAGCGATGTCCGGTTTGAAGGAGTCGATAATCCGGCCTGCCATACTCAGACTTTTCAGAATCTTGAATGGGAGTTTCAGATTACTGATGCTCAGTTTCCTCTGAAGGCCTGCTACGGGGAGTCCTTCGATACGGTATCCTGCCTGCGGAACTTTTTGCATTTCCATTTTACCCTGAGCGCCTACGAAGAGGATTTCGCTTTCAGGTGAAAGACTCTTCACGGCATCTGCTATCGAGAGGGCCGGGAAAATATGCCCTCCGGTACCTCCACCGCTGATGATGATTCTGTATCCTTTCATGTCAGTTCAATGTTTTGACGACTTTTCTTATGCGTTCTTCTTCCTGCTGCCGCTGCTCTTCCACTTGTGATGCGATTATCTTCTCTTTCTCGACCGTAATTTCGATGGTTCTGTTGATGGACAGTATGACTCCGACCGCGCAGCTGAGGATAACGATGGATGTTCCGCCGTTGCTTATCAGCGGGAGTGTCTGCCCGGTCACAGGGAGAATACCTGTATTCACGTAAATGTGCAGAAATGCCTGCAGTACTATCAGAAGCCCGAGTCCGAGGACGGTGACGATGGGGAAAATCTTCCGGCAGGCCTGCGCTATTATCAGACATCTGTAAAAGAATGTGATATAAAGCAGCATTATTACGATGGAACCGAGAAGCCCGTATTCTTCTACGATGCTGGCGAACACATAGTCATCGTAGGCGTTCGGGAGAATGTATTTCTTGAGACCGTTCCCGGGCCCCACTCCGCTTATGCGCCCTATCTGTATGGCTTGAATGGCATGCATCGCCTGCTCCTCCTTGGCCTCCTTGTCCCGCCTTTCCTCTTCCGTCATATTGGCTTCATCCTCTTCGTTCGTAAAGTGGCGTTCGATTCTGTTCATGAAAGTCTCGATTCTGGGGGACAGTGACACTTTCCCCTTGGTGAGCACGAAGGTTCCGAAGGCTATTCCTCCCATCATAAGAACCATCAGAATCGTAATCAGAATATATTTCCATTTTATTTTTGAGCAGCATAGGATGAAGAAGGACACGGTCAGAATGATTATGGTGGCTGAAACACTTCCTAAAAATGTGAGGCAGCAGATAGCTCCTACCGGAAGCAGGATTTTCAAGGCATATTCCTTGAATGTCTCCATCTTTGAAATTTCAATGATTCGCCCGAGATACAGTACTATGGAAATCTTCGCCAGCTCGGAAGGCTGTATGGAGAGGCCGCCTATGGCCAGATGTCTGTGGTCTTTTGTGAAGAATGCGAGAAACAGGAGAACGGCCGAGAGGATGAGCATCATATATGCCATTTTTCTCCACCATCTCAGCGGAATGAAATAGCAGACTATCATCAAGGCGAAGCCTACCGCGAAGGAAACCAACTGTTTCATGGTTATTTCAAACGGGGTGGTCTCATTTCGGAGTGCCAGCGCAATGGTCGATGAGTACAATATCAATATCGATATCATAGCAAATGCGATGACCAGCAGCCAAAGTATCCGGTCTCCTCGAAGTTGTATTTTTGGTGAAGATGGCATTTCGTATTATTGTAATTCCGTTACTGCTTTTTTAAACTGTCTGCCCCTGTCTTCGTAGTTCTTGAACAAATCAAAGCTTGCACAACAAGGAGACAGGAGAACGACGTCACCCTCCTTGCCCATTTCGAATGCTTTCCTGACCGCTTCTTCTGCGGAAGAAGCATCTGTGATGGTCGGAATGCGCCCCTCGAAACTCTCGTGTAATTTCCGGTTGTCTTTTCCGAGACAGATGAGTGCCTTGACTTTACTGTCAGTGAGTTCATATAGCTCGGAGTAATCATTCCCCTTGTCGGTTCCGCCTGCTATCCATATCACAGGGCGTGTCTGACATTCCAGCGCATACCAAGCGGAATTGACATTGGTGGCTTTGGAGTCATTTATGTAAAGGACACCGTTGATGGTCAGAACCTTCTCAAGCCGGTGCTCTATATTCTGGAAAGTAGCGAGGCTTTCCCTGATGACGCTGTCCCTTATGTGCAGAATCTTTCCTGCTACAGCCGCCGCCAGGGAATTGTAAATGTTGTGCTTGCCTTGTAGAGACAGTTCAGAAAGAGGCATTGAATATTCCACGTCATTTCTGACTTTTAACATATCTCCATCCACATAACCACCTCTTTCGACGGCGTGTGTCTGGGAAATAGGGAACATTCTGGCCCGCAGGACTATTTTCCTGAGGTGTTCCATAGTGACTTCATCATCCTCGCAGAATATGAAACAGTCGTTTTCAGACATATTTCTGGTGATTCTGAATTTTGATTTCACGTAGTTTATCATCTGGTGGTCATAGCGGTCCAGATGATCGGGGGTGATGTTCAGCAGAATGGCGATGTCAGCCTTGAAGTCGTACATTCCGTCAAGTTGGAAACTGCTCAGTTCCAGAACATAAATGTCATAATCGCAAGTAGCGACCTGATAGGCGTAACTGTCTCCGATATTGCCTCCGAGACCGACGTTCAGGCCTTCGTTGCGGAGCATATAGTAAATGAGGGAGGTAGTGGTGGTTTTCCCGTTGGAACCTGTGATGCAGATTTTTACCGAACGGTCATATCTTCCTCCGAATTCTATTTCCGAAATAATCGGAATTCCAGCTTCTTTCAGTTTGACTATCAGCGGAGCCGTCTCCGGAATTCCCGGACTTTTGATGACCTCGTCCGCATTGAGAATCCTGTCAGCCGTATGCCCTCCATCTTCAAATGGAATCTCATACTGTCTCAATTTTTCCTTTACACTCTCTTTCAATGAACCGCTGTCAGAAAGGAATACGTCAAAACCTTTAACCTTGGCAAGAACTGCGGCACCCATACCGCTTTCCCCGCCACCCAGAACAACTATGCGCTTTGTCACGGTTTTCATTTTACCTGATTTTCAGTGTTATTATGGTCAGAACGGCCAGGATTATGCCGACAAGCCAGAAACGCATTACTATTTTCGCTTCGTGGTGTGGATTTGACGGCTTCATTATGGCTGCTTCGATACCTTGTTTTTCGAAATGATGATGCAGTGGTGTCATCCTGAACACACGCCTTCCCTGTCCGTATTTTCTTTTCGTGATTTTGAACCAGAACCGTTGGATGATTACGGACAGTGCTTCTATCAGGAAAATGCCGCAGAGAATGGGGAGCAGCAGCTCTTTCTTGATAAGGATGGAAGCCACTGCTATTATCCCTCCCAGACACAGGCTGCCTGTATCTCCCATAAATATTTGGGCCGGGTAGGAATTGAACCAGAGGAATCCCAGCAGAGCACCTGTGGCGATGGACATGAAAATGGCTACTTCTCCGATTTGGGGCAGGTACATTATATTCAGATAGTCTGCATAGATTATATTGCCGGAGAGATAGGCCAGAATGCCCAGAGTCGCGGTCACTATCGCGGATGTCCCTGCGCAGAGACCGTCTTTCCCGTCTGTGAGGTTGGCTCCGTTGGATACCGCTGTAATTATGAAGACTATGATAATCATATATACAACGAATTCCAGAATCGATGCTATCGGACCGTCACCGGGAATGAGCCAGGCGTAATTGAATTCATTGCCTTTTACAAATGGAATGGTGGTGAAAAGCCCTTCGCCGGAAGCGATGTCGTGGTGGAAACTTGCCGCGTAGGCGACGATGAGGCCTATTATAATCTGTCCGGCGATTTTAAACCATCCTGAAAGCCCTCCCTTGTCTGTAGGACAAGACGGTTTTTCTGATATCCTGAACAGGAGGCCGGTTCCTTTGGCCCTTATCTCACGGCCGTGAATTTTCAGATAATCGTCCAGGTAGCCGAGGAGGCCGAGCCACAGTGTGGTCAAAAGGAGCAGCAGATTGTAAATGTTTGTCAAATCTCCGAACAGCAGAACAGGAATGCAGATGGACATAAAGTCGGATCGTAGCCATGTCGTTCTGTGAGCCAAGGAGTTGGCTGTGGGTGTT
>JAZUEO010000175.1:0-3704 GCA_045640205.1 Candidatus Coprenecus sp.
ATTGGCATTTTCAAAAGGGGAATACATATTTTTCGGGTAACCTGCATACTGAAGCCAATATCGCGAGCCCTCCATAAACCTCGGAACATCGCTTTTTATTCCGTTCCTCAAAACGCTGCCGTATCCTCCCCCGAACTTCACGGCATCAGCGGTAATTATCTTCTCCCCGCTTCCGGAAGCACCGGAGACACCCTCTGCAGCCAGAGATACCCCGTTTCTCAGGTTTCCCTCATCATCTACGGTATCAAAGAAGAATGTTCCGAGATACACCCAGGTACCTCCACCCATCCTTTGATTGACGTGAAAAGTACTGGTTTCCCCACAATGATGTACAGTATATGCTGCTGTCGTACTCTCTGGAAGCGACTGATATGAAACGTAAACGGCATATTCTCCAGCCTTCGGCAATTCCGGTTTCCAGCATACTCGTGCATCGTGGGAGGCTGATGAAAGTTCTATCTGCCGCGCGCCACCTGCTTTAAAAGGATTGACCCCTGCTCCGAGACTTTGGCCCGTACTGCCAAATCCGGCATAAGGAGCTGCAGTCCAATTCCCTTTCTCCGAATAACCGCAGGACTTTTCATCCACGATTACCTCATCTGTATTAATGTCACGCTCTTTCGGAATCACTACGTATGCTCCTGCATTTTCCAGCATCGGTGCCAGATAGTTCAGAACAATATCGGCAGTCAGCATCTCCTCACAGGTCTGAAACAGATGGGGGCGCTGCCATGTCCACTTATCTTTGGCTTTGTTATAATACATCCCGTGACTGTTCCATAGGGCGATATTCTTCCCCTTAAGACCATCCGTGATATCCATCCACTCTTTTTCTGTCCGACTGACCCACTGGCGGCTGTCTCCCTTGGCAGTCGAACTCCCGTTCATACCGGAACTGTGTCCACGATAAGATACTTTCACTGTATCAAGATGCGTGTTCGAAGCTTTCACGAAAGAATAAGTGGATGTGGTGGCCGGAACTGAGGCATAAGCCCTCGAATATCCCTCCACTGCCTTCTTCCCTTCAGAGGAAGTCCATATTCCATCGGAATACTTTTCTCCGGAAAACCATTTGGACACCAAAGTTTCCACAGGCTTTTTATCTGTGAATATAGTAAACGAACACTTGGGAAATTTCTGGGAAAGCATCTTCCGTGCTGTAGCATATAACCATTCTACGTCACCACGTCTGAGAGGTTGTTCCGAAAGAACCGAAGAAAAATAAATCTCCACCGTGTGATTCTTGTAAAAATATACGGCATCGACCTTAAGCGTTTTTGTCGTATTGGCACGACTGCACAGGTGACTGGCTACCGTCTCGGTGAAAGGCTGTATTTCAGAAGGCGAAACGCCTCTGACCAGTTTTTTCGGAGCTCCGTAAGACAATGTAAAAACCTGAAGCAAAAGAATGAATGATATAAAACGCCTCATCTGATATATTTTTATTGATATGCTTAAGCCGCGAAGTTAGTCAAAATCGGTGACAATTTGTCAGTAAATTCAAAATGGTATATATTTTGCCATACTCCGCGGCAGAAACAGCTATAGAAAACACACAGATATGAAAGAAGAAAAAGGAACAATAGGTGTAACCACCGAAAACATTTTCCCCGTAATCAAACAATTCTTATATTCTGACCACGAAATATTTCTCCGCGAAATAGTGGCCAATGCCGTCGATGCCACACAGAAACTGAAATCCATAGCCCAGGGTTCCGAATTCAAAGGCGAACTCGGAGACCTGACAGTCCGCATCGAAGCCGATGAAAAGAAAAACACCATCACCATCACCGACCGCGGCATCGGTATGACTGCAGAAGAAGTCGACAAATACATTAATCAGATAGCATTCTCCAGCGCAGGCGAATTCCTCGAAAAATACAAGGACCAGAATATCATAGGTCACTTCGGACTGGGATTCTATTCCGCATTTATGGTATCGAAGAAAGTCAGCATCGACACCCTTTCATATAAGGAGGGCGCCACCCCGGTGAAATGGGAATGTGAAGGAGACCCTCAGTACAAGATGGGTAAGGGAGACCACGCTGACCGCGGAACCACCATCACCCTCTATCTCGATGACGAATCGAAAGAATATGGAGCCAAGGCCAAAATCAATGAACTGCTCACCAAGTACTGCCGCTTTATGCCGGTTCCCATTGCCTTCGGCAAAGAACAGGAATGGAAAGACGGAAAATATGTGGACAAGGATGAGGACAAAATCATAAATGACACTGACCCTATCTGGACCCGCAAGCCCACTGACCTGAAAGACGAAGACTACCAGAAATTCTACCGCGGACTCTTCCCTATGCAGGAAGATCCGATGTTTTACATCCATCTGAACGTCGATTACCCGTTCAATCTTACCGGTGTGCTCTATTTCCCGAAAATCAAGGACAAGATGGAAATCACCAGGAACAAGATACAGCTCTACTGTAATCAGGTATTCGTCACCGACTCGGTAGAAAACATCGTTCCCGACTTTCTTACACTCCTTCACGGTGTGATAGATTCCCCGGACATTCCTCTCAACGTTTCCAGAAGCTACCTTCAGTCAGACTCGAACGTCAAGAAGATTTCCACCTACATTACACGCAAAGTGGCTGACCGTCTCGAAGAAATCTTCAAGAATGACCGCGCCAACTACGAAGCCAAGTGGGATAATCTCAAACTTTTCCTTGAATACGGGATGCTTACGGATGAAAAATTCTATGAAAGGGCTGTCAAATTCGCACTTCTCAAGAATACCGAAGGCAAGTATTTCAGTTACGATGACTATCGCAAGGCCATAGAGCCGAATCAGACCAACAAGGACAAGAAGGTCGTTTACCTCTATGCCACTGACCCCGTAGAACAGTATGCCTATATCGAAGCTGCCAAGGCAAAAGGATACGATGTGCTGGTATTCGACTGTAATCTTGACTCCCATTTCGTAAATCTTCTTGAAAGCAAACTCAAGGATACTGCATTTGCACGTGTCGATTCAGACTCCGCCGACAAACTGATACAGAAAGAGGACACAGACAAACCTATTCTGAACGAAACTGAGACTACAGACCTTTCCTCCACCTTCAGATGTGTTCTTCCTGCCGAAACCAACTGGTACATTCAGGCGGAGAATCTTGGAGAACACGCCTCCCCCATTTTGATAACTCAGTCAGAATTCATGCGCCGTTACCGTGAAATGTCAGCTATGGGCGGCGGAATGAACTTCTACGGTGAAATGCCTGCATCCTATAACCTCTGCGTCAATATGCAGCATCCCCTCATCCGGAAAATCCTCGCAGACAGGGATGCAGCCATCAGTGACAAGGCGGCCGAACTCGAAACAAAACGCAGCGAACTTCAGTCCACTCTCGATATCATCAACGCCGCCAACAAAGACAAAAAGGCGGATGAAATCCCCACCACTGACAAGGACGAAAAGGAACGTCTTCAGAAAGAACTTGACACAGTACGCGATTCTCGCCGCGAACTGATGGAAGGCTTCGCCAAAGACAACGTACTCCTCCACCAGCTAATCGACCTCGCACTTCTGGCCACCAATATGCTGAAAGGCAAAGCCCTGACGGATTTCATCAGGAGAAGCACCGAAGTCTTGAAATAAAATCAGAAAATTGCGGGCACAAAATTTGGTGAGTTCAAAAAGCCTCCTTATATTTGCACCCGCTTTCGGGAGCTTAGCTCAGTTGGTTTAGAGC
>JAZUEO010000176.1:0-2010 GCA_045640205.1 Candidatus Coprenecus sp.
CATAAGATGGTGATTGACTTCCACGGAGCCTACCGTCCTGACGGTCTTCGCAGGGCATATCCCAATGTCCTGACGCGCGAGGCTCTCATCGAGTTTGAATTCAATGGCTGGACAGATTATGACAACCCTCGTCACCATTGCCTGCTTCCGTTCCTGCGCTGCGTCGCAGGTCCCGCGGATTATATCCCGGGCACGACAAACAATGCCACAAAGAAACAATTCCGCAATAATGGAGAAACTCCTATGGGTCAGGGGACGAGGACCCATGCCATGGCGATGGCAGTCATCGTTCATAGCCCGATGCAGATGCTTTCTGATCCGCAGACCGATTATATCCGTGAGCATGAGTGCACCAGTTTCCTTTTGAATATCCCTGTGGAATGGGATGAGACGGTTCCTCTTGACGGCAAGCTGGGAGAATATGTCTCGGTCGCAAGGAAGAACGGTTCCACCTGGTATGTGTCCGCTATCACCAACTGGGAGCCCAGGGAGATGAAAATCAGCCTCGGCTTCCTGGACAAAGGGAAGAGATACAGGATGGAATATTTCCGTGACGGAATCAATGCCGACACCGAAGCAATAGACTACGTTCACGACTTTAAGGTCGTAGACGCGGAAACTGTCATTGATGCTTCACTGGTCTCCGGTGGCGGATGGCTCGCCAGAATAGTTGAACTTTAGGCCGCCTCGGGATGAGCTCAGTGATGAAAAAATGGAAGGAATCAACAGGGCAATAGAAGTAGTGGGTAATATAAACGCCTGCAATAGTGTTTTTCTTCAAAAAAAATCTTATATTTGCACCCGAATCAGATTAATGGTTCGGTAGCTCAGCTGGATAGAGCAACAGCCTTCTAAGCTGTGGGTCAAGGGTTCGAATCCCTTCCGAATCACCTTACGCGATAATTAACTGTCAACAGGTTTATTATCGCGTATTTTGTAGTCTCAATTCCCAAAAAGCTACGGCAGCCGCGGCTGCGACATTCAGAGAATCAACACCGTGCATCATCGGAATACGTACCACATAGTCGGCTTCCGAAATGGTCTTCTGAGGTAGCCCGTCACCTTCTGTGCCTAGAATCAGAGCCAGATGTCCGATGTTTTTCAGAAGTGGATGGTCGAGGTCTATGCTATTGTCCGTCAGGGCTAAGGCTGCTGTGCGAAAACCGAAGTCGTGAAGGGAATTGATGGGGGAGTCCATCCATGTCCAAGGTATCTGGAATACCGTACCCATCGAAACACGCACGGCACGGCGGTTCAATGGGTCGCAAGTGGTTCTTGTAAGCAGTACGGCATCCACGCCGAGTGCCACTGCCGAACGGAAAATGGCACCGATGTTAGTGGTGTTGGTTACGCTGTCAATGACCACTATCAGACGGGCATCCTTGAGAACTTCTTCGAGAGTTGGGAATTCCGGCCGACGCATAGCGCAAAGGACTCCGCGTGTAAGCGGGTAGCCAGTCAGGCCGCTGAGCAATTCCCTGCTTCCGGCATATACGGGAATATCTCCAAGTCTTTCTACTACCTGTGCGGCGATTCCGTCAAGATGCTTTTCCTCCGTCAACAAAGATACCGCCTCATATCCGGCATCCAGAGCGGTATTGATGACTTTCCCACTTTCGGCGATGAACAGACCCTCCTCACATAGGCGCTTGTCGCAAAGCTGCGCCTCCGTCAGTGAGGAATAGATCTTCACTCCCGGCTCCGATAGGGATGTGATGTGAAATACAGGCATACAGAATATTTCCACAAATGTATAATAAAATCCGGACCGCTACGCACTTGTTGATAGGTTTGGACCTCAGAGCGCTTTCCGGATGGTTCTTGGTCGCTTCTCGTGCGTGGAGAGCCCCGTTCTGCACACGGAAGTTCAGATGCTGCGGTGTCATCCTGCTCAAAGGGTCTTCGGCGGGGACAGGCTGCGTCGGATGCTGAGCTTCAGTGCCTGAAAGTTGCTCGTCCGCTCCGTGATGTCTGCGGGTCCCGCCGGCCGAAGCCGGCCCACAGACATTC
>JAZUEO010000177.1:0-2636 GCA_045640205.1 Candidatus Coprenecus sp.
ATTGTCATAGATATCAATGCAGATGTGACTGTCCTCATCAAGAGTCACCCCCCAGGACGACTCCGGCTGCACATCTCCCCAGTCACAGGTGGTACATCCGGTCAGGAGTCCGTACTCTGCATCAGTCTTGCAGTCGACAAGGTAGGCGACGGCCCTTTTCAGATGCTCATATACACTTTCGCCATACTTTTCCTCCCGGAGATATGCACGATTCCCGCTTTTGGTCACGTATTTATGGACAGCCTGAATGAGAGAAGATTCCTGGTCCGTCTCCACAGTGTTCTTGTGCGCCAGGAAGTCGGGTTCATATTCCGATTCCATAAGATTATAGTCATTCAATGCCTTCTGCCGGGGTGCAAAACCATCGAGGATATTGCCATCCGGCCCTTGGAATGCGAAGAACAGGTCCAGATTACGGCGGACAACGGAATCAGGCATAATCTCCATCGACAGTTCGATGAAGGTGTTGTAGTCTCTTATCCAGACTTCTTCATAACCGGAACCGGCATTGAATCCCAGACCTGCAAGTTCCAGGGACATTTTTTCTACTTCTGACAAGGTGCTGTCCGGAATCAGTCTCCCGTCATTTCCGGAACAGGATGCCGCGATGATGACAGCGGCGGCAAGTATAGTTTTCTTCAGTTTCGGAATCTGGTTCCAGACACGGCGGTCATAGAAATCGTCTTCTCCCTTGAAATATTTGAAAATTAAAGAGACATAACAAGCTTTACAGTTCATGGCATTTCATTGAAATCTATAATATAATCAGAGAACGTACGGATTTGGACACGACTGGCTTTCTGCCTTCCGATTCAAACTTATTGGAGATAATCCTA
Source organism: Candidatus Coprenecus sp. (assembly GCA_045640205.1). GTDB lineage: Bacteria > Bacteroidota > Bacteroidia > Bacteroidales > UBA932 > Minthomonas. The sequence goes on from JAZUEO010000177.1 coordinate 837, forward strand.
ATCGTATCGTGGACAAGTGCATCCCTGACAGTGTTTGTAGGTTCGATTAATATTACAGCACCGTCCGTCCCGTTATAGTAGGCGCAGTCAATAAAGCGGTTATCCTTTATCGTTACATCTTTGACCGCACCGCTTTCGTACCAATCGTGGGCATCACCACTGATAAATATGGCGCTCATCCCGACTTTTTCATATACATTGTTCCTGATTACCGCTTTTCTAGGAGTAGTAATCAAGGTTCCTCTGGTATTGGTTCTAGTGAAATAATTATCCGATATATCGACTTCAGGAGTCCAAGTCAGGTTTTCTATCACGTATTCCCCCGCACGTATTTCCCGAGGTATCCGCTGATTGACGGTCAGCATAACTTCTCTGTCACTTAAGCGGCTGACCGAGTCAACGACAGTCACGGCGGCTGTCTGAAGGGAGTTCCTGTTCACAAATGAAACCGTGTCTCCGGGCCAGAATGCCTGCATACCATAGGTCTGGTGATGAGCGAATCTGAGCCTGAGCTTGTTATCGGAAACTATTTCTTCCAGTACCAGATAAGTTCCGTGAATATTGATAGGGTCATCCTGAGCCCCGCTGAACCTGCATCGCTGCACATTTATCTTTCCGGCACAGCCGCTGAAATGGAGAAAATCTGCAGAAGAAGCGAGTATGCGCCCACTGCCCTCCCTGGGTTCGAAACGGACATTTCTGAATGACAGGTTACGACAGAACTGGCTCACCACTCCGATAGCGTGTAAAGAATGAATGCCCATATCTTCATATTCCAAATTCTCACTTTCGAGATTCAGAATCCCCACCTGATCGCGGATTCTGTCCCTGACGGTAATGATATTGCCCTCCTTGAATGAAGATGTAAGTCCAGTAAAGATTTTCACGAGGCCCTTCTCTATTTCTTCCGCCCGGGATTCCTGTACTATATCCCAATTGGAACTGTAACTCATATGTCCGGATTCCTTATCGTATTCCACACAATGCGGATATTCCGTTTTCCATCCCTCACCGACCAATTCCACTCTCCCCTCCTCTGTGATTTCATACCAGGAACTCTGATGGAAACGCAGGATTACTCCATCCTTTTCGACTTTCTCTACCAGCATTTCGGAAGCGCCCGGACGTTCACAGTCGATATGAAGATTCCTGAGCCTTATACCGGAGGAATGAATGATTCCCACCATCGTCTGCCTGCCGTGGAATCTCAGTTCAGCCCCGTGCCCGTCTATGGTCAGATTATGCTGGTCTTCAAGCAGCAGGCCGATGACTTTAATTTTCGAGGGACACTCCACCTCACTGCTCGTATTGGAAACGAAAATTTCTTTTTCAGTGGCATCCTCAGGCCAGAAGTCATATACCCCATTCTCGAGATGAAGGACTCCGATTCCATCTTCCCGGCATTTCTGTAAGGCTGCACGGAAAGCGACCGTCACATCTTTCCCGGTGTCGGGCCTTACGCCGAAACTGCGGATATCCACCTCATCATTACTGCAGGAATCTGACAGTTTGTCCGTGTAGAGTGTGCCGTAAAGGTGGTCACATTCGTGCTGAAAGATTACCGCCGTGAACCCTGTGATTCTCTCGGTGGTGTCCCGGAGGGTCCTCGGACTGGAATAGCTGATTTCAATATCCTGCCAGCGATAGACCTCGCCTCGGCGGCCGGGAACCGACATACAGCTTTCCGGGCTGGGAACGGGTTCTCCGTAAACTTCTGTAATGCGGATGTTAGGATATACCTCGAAAGGCTCTCCGTTCTTGTCAAAACGCTGTACGGCAACTATACGGCGGAGTATGCCC
>JAZUEO010000178.1:0-3001 GCA_045640205.1 Candidatus Coprenecus sp.
AATATACCTGGGTGTACATATATCGCACCCCAGATAGCTTCGGTAGGTGTCACGGAACGTGCCGCCAAGGAACGCGGACTTTCATACAAGGTGGCCAGATTTCCGTTTACCGCCTCTGGAAAGGCTGTCGCTTGCGGTGTCCGTGACGGGTTTGTCAAACTTATCTCAGATGCCCGTACAGGTGAACTTCTTGGGGCGCATCTGTGCGGTGCCAACGTTACTGAAATGATAGGCGGCATCGTCGCTGCCCGTAATATCGGCGTCAAGGTTTCAGACTTGAAACATACCATATTCCCTCACCCGACTATGAGTGAGGCGATTATGGAAGCTTCCGAAGCTCTGGACGGTATGGCTGTCCATATCTGACAAACCATAGAATCTATCTTATGGTGTCCTTGATTTTGTATTCGTTCCTGTTCTGGGACGAACGGCTGACCAGTTCACCGAGAAAACCGGTGAGGAACATCTGGAATCCGAGAATCAGCGTTACAAGTGCGATGTAGAAAAGTGGCTGGTCTGCCACCGGACGGAAGGGAAGACCTTTGCTCTGGGCCACCAGCTTGGTGATGATGATGATGAATGTCAGGATTATTCCGACGAAGAATGCCAGCAGTCCGCCGAATCCGAAAACGTGCATAGGCTTTTTTCCGAACTTGCCGAGAAACCACAGAGTCATCAGGTCGAGAAGTCCGTGGACGAATCTGTCCAAACCGAACTTGCTGTGCCCGTATTTTCTTTTTCTGTGAATGACCACTTTCTCGGTAATGCGGGTATATCCTGCATTCTTGGCTATGAATGGCACATAGCGGTGCATATCTCCGTATAATTCTATGTCTTTGACGACATCTTTCCGGTATGCCTTCAGACCGCAGTTCATATCGTGAAGTTTCAATCCTGAAACTTTTCTTGCGGTCCAGTTATAGAGTTTGGAGGGGATGTTCTTCATCAGAACATTGTCGTAGCGCTTCTTTTTCCATCCTGATACTATGTCCCATCCGTCCTCTACTATCATACGGTACAGTTCAGGAATCTCTTCGGGACTGTCCTGCAAGTCCGCATCCATCGTGATGATGACATTCCCTTCCGCTTTGGCGAATCCGGTGTGGAGGGCGGCGGCTTTCCCGTAATTTCGTCTGAAGGCTATGGCCTTTATGTGGGAATCGTTTTCGGCCATTTCCGAGATGACTTTCCAAGAATCGTCAGTGCTGCCGTCATTTATGAAAATTATTTCATATTCAATATCTTTGAGATGAGAGACGCTGAGTGAATCGTGAATCCATTGAGTCAGTTCGCGGAGGGATTCCTCTTCGTTCAGAAGTGATATGACTATTGAAAGGTCCATAGACTATTGATTATCTGTAGTGTGATCATCCTGTGCGTTGTCTGTGAACGGAGAATCGTTCTTGGTGAAATTGGCCAGAATTCCGGAAAGGATGAGTCCCCAGATCAGGCAGGATATGAAACTTGAAATTATGAGCGCAGCCGGAACGTAGCGGACTATCATATCGTAGTCAAAGTTTGCGCTCATCTGTTCGAATGCGGTGCTGAGTGCTTCCATCATAACGTCCAGCTGGTCTGGAAATATTACATAGATGTTAAGAAAACTCCACAGTGTGCAGATTATGGCCGAAAAAGTACAGATGGAAAAACCGAATCTGAACGACCTTCCGTATGGAACGTATCCTTCGTCAGCTGTGAATTTTTTCATGCACCAGTACAAAACGGTCGTCACTAAGCCGAGCTTGATAAATGAGGCAGTCGTAGCCAATAAGGGCATTTCTTGTGTAAAGTGTTTGATGATGTCAAAAATAATGGATACGAGGGTAAAGGGGAGGGCAGTCGTCGCTGCACGGTATGTGAAGGATTTTTCTGAAGGATTACTCATAATGCGCAAGAGTTGAACAGTTATCGGTGCAAAAGTATATTTTTTTGTGGAAATTTCTTAACTTTGCCAGTTATAAAATTGAAACGCATAAAGATGTCCGATATGATAAACATTACTTTTCCGGACGGAAGTGTCCGCAGTTACGAAGCGGGAATCACCGCTTTTCAGATAGCTGAAAGCATATCACCCCGTCTGGCCGGTGAGGTTCTCGCAGCCAGTTTGAATGATGTCATATACGATTTGGACCGTCCCATCACTTGTGACGGAACTTTGAAACTCCATAAATGGGAGGATGCCGAGGCTAAGAAAACATTCTGGCATTCATCGTCCCATCTGATGGCGGAGGCTCTCGAATCGCTGTATCCCGGCATAAAATTCGGTATCGGTCCGGCCATCGAGAATGGGTTCTATTATGATGTGGATCTCGCAGATGTGAATCTTGTGGAAGCTGATTTGAAAAAAATCGAAGACAAGATGATAGAACTCGCGCGGGGTAAGGAAAAATTCGTCCGTAGGGAAGTCCCCAAGGATGAGGCTATGAAAAACTTCACAGAAAAGGGAGACCAGTACAAATGCGAACTCATCCGTGATCTCGAAGACGGAACGATTTCATTTTATACCAACGGTGCGTTTACAGACTTGTGCCGCGGCCCGCATCTCCGCGATACATCTGTAATAAAAGCGGTAAAACTGACTTCCATAGCGGGTGCATACTGGAGAGGAAATGAGAAAAATAAGATGCTGACGCGTATATACGGTATCACCTTTCCCAAGAAGTCAATGCTCGATGAGTATCTGAAACTTCTCGAAGAAGCCAAGAAACGTGACCACAGGAAAATCGGCAAGGAGCTGGAACTGTTTACCTTCTCTACCAAAGTCGGAGCCGGACTTCCCCTTTGGCTGCCTAAGGGAGCAGACCTTCGCACCCGTCTGGAAAATTTCCTGCGCAAGGTTCAGAAACAATATGGTTATCTTCCGGTAATTACTCCGCATATAGGGCAGAAGGAACTTTATGTCACCTCAGGTCATTATGCCAAATATGGAAAAGACTCCTTCCAACCCATCCATACACCTCAGGAAGGCGAAGAATTTCTTTTGAAACCGATGAACTGTCCT
>JAZUEO010000179.1:0-5621 GCA_045640205.1 Candidatus Coprenecus sp.
GACTTATGGTATGATTATCTATCAGGAGCAGTTGATGAGCATCGTTTCCGACGTGGCATCATTCTCCCTTGAGGATATGAGGAGACTCCGCAAGTTCGCCGGCCCTTACAAGATTCAGCCGAAAAACATGTAACAAATATACACAAAAAGTGATGTAATATTTCTGATTATCAATATTACATCACACTAGTAGCGAGGCCCGGGATTGAACCGGGGACCTCATGATTATGAATCATGCGCTCTAACCAGCTGAGCTACCTCGCCATCAATTTATGACCTTAAAAAAACTTCAGTTTCCTGAAGTTTGGTTGAGATACGGGGAGTCGAACCTCGATTTACAGAGCCAGAATCTGTCGTGCTGCCATTACACCATATCTCAATGAATCAAAGTCCGTCTGGACTCCCTTCCGTTTCCGGATAGGGACTGCAAAGATATAGTTTTTTTCTTAAATGCAAATTTTTTTGAGTTAGATTCGCTGTGGTTTTCAATCCTTTTGTCCTGTAGGGGATGTAACACTTCTGTTTAATGATATGATGGGGTCATCATATTCTGTCTGAAGTTTTTTAAGTTCTTTCATCAGTTTTTTCGTGATTTTCCCGTACCGGGGTTGACCATACACATTATGTAGCTGGGCGGGATCTTTTTTCAGGTCGAAGAGTTCCCATTCGTCGATGTCATTATAGAAATGCATAAGACTCCAGCCTTCGGTTCTTACACCGTAATGCCTCCTTACACAGTGTTCTGCCGGATATTCGTAATAGTGGTAATAAAGTGACTTCCTCCAGTTTCTGTCACACCCTTTCAGCAGACGGAGATAACTTTCGCCCTGAATGTCGGAAGGAATATCTGCACCTGCCACCTCCAGAAATGTGGCCGCGTGGTCTATGTTCTGGACGAAACCGTCTATGTCGGTTCCCCTTTCTCTCGTTTTGAAAGAATCAGGCATTCTGACAAGAAGCGGTGTCCTGAAGCTCTCCTCATACATAAATCTCTTGTCGAAATACCCGTGTTCACCCATATAGAAACCCTGGTCCGATGTATAGATGATGATAGTGTTTTCGAGAAGCCCGTGACTCCGAAGATAATCATAAACCCTCCCCACATTTCTGTCAACAGAATGGATGACCCGGCAGTAATCGCGCATATAACGCTGATATTTCCACTCATAAAGGGCACGACCCGAAAGACTGTCCTGCTTGAATTTTTCGATGATGGGACCATAGTGTGCATCCCACTTCTCCTGCTGTTCGGGGGTGAAGCGCCCCGACTTCAATTCTCCACCCTCCGCAGGAAGATACATCGCTCTTCCCGCCTCTTCCAACGACGGGTTCTCCGGTGTATGAATCTCATTTTCCCTGTCAGCCATTTTCAGGTCATAAACGAGATTCATATCCTTGATGATGCTCATTTCCTGCAGTCCGGCGGCTTCGCGGCTCTCGTAATTATCATAGAAAGTTTCCGGCAGAGGGTACTCGACGTCATTGTAAAGATCAAGGTCGCGAAGGTCCGGCATCCAGGTCCGGTGCGGAGCCTTGTGGTGTAGGAACAGGCAGAATGGCTTGGATTTGTCTCTTCCGTTTTCCAACCAGCCAAGGGCAATGTCCGTGGTGATGTCAGTGCAGTAACCGGGCATCACTTTCCTTTCTCCGTTGTCAATGAAGGTAGGATTATAATACATACCCTGACCGGTCAGAATGTTCCAGTAATCAAAGCCCGTAGGCTCACTTACAAGATGCCATTTGCCCACCATTGCCGTAGTATATCCTGCCTCGCGGAGCAGCTGCTGCACAGTCTGCTGGGAGCCGTCGAAGATGCCGTGTTCGTTATTGGTGAATCCGTTCTTGTGCGAATGCTTGCCCGTGAGTAAGCAGGCCCTCGAAGGACCGCTGAGGGAATTGGCCACGAAACTGTTGGTGAACCTTACACCTTCGCTGGCTATGCGGTCGATGTTCGGGGTTTCCAGAAATCTTCTGTCGTAGGCGCTTATGGTCTGATAGGAATGGTCGTCGCACATAATATAGACGATATTCATAGGTCTCTTTCCCCCGTTTTCGGAATGTTCGGCCGCCTTGCCTGCGTAAGGCGCAAGTGAAGCGAGAGATGCGACCGCAGCCAGTCTGGTTAAGTCTTTCATATCGTATCTTCTATTTACATTTTTTCATCAGGCCAAGGACAGGGCAGGCCGGAGTTCTTGAACGAAGGTCTGTCAGCACCGACGCGTCTGAGGTACTCTCCAAGTTCCGAGGAGAGTTGTCTGACAAGCAGCGGATGCCTGTGCACCAGATTATGCCGCTCTCCAATGTCTTCCGGAATGCAGAAGAGTTCTTTTTCTCCGCTTTCATAATAGTAAACCAGCTTCCAGTCGCCTTTTCTTATCGCACAGTTCAGATTTATACCCGGACCATTGTTCCCCCAGATATTCGGGAAATTCCATATCAGAGCCCTTCCCTGCGACGGGTCTCCTGTACCCAGAAGCAAAGGGACGAAGCTGATGCCATCTACAGTATCAGGAAGAGTTTCATCGACGATACCTGCCATTTCAAGAATGGAAGGATAAAAATCCTCTATCATTAGATAACTGTCGCACTTGGTGCCGGCAGTGACTTTGCCGGGCCAGCTGACTATCATAGGTTCCCTGATACCTCCCTCATACAGGGAACCCTTTCCGCTGTTAAGCGGTGCATTCTGGGTAAACGGTTCCCCGTCACGCCAGTAAGGCTGTGTGGCAAGACCGCCGTTGTCACTCATAAAGATGATGATGGTATTGTCGGCCTCTCCGTTGGTATCCAGCCAGTCCATCAAATCGCCGAGGCTCTTGTCCATTCCCTCCACGAGAGATGCATATGCCGCATCCTTGGCACCGAGTCCCTTGCCGATATATTTTTCGTAGAACCTGACATCCTTGTCGATGGGAACGTGGACGGCATAGTGGGCCATATACAGGAAGAAAGGCTGATTATACCGTTTGGCTTTGTCCAAGGCTTTGATGGCTTCACGCGTAAGCGCCTCCGTTGCAAATATTCCCGTTCCCCAATATGCCTCCAGTCCCGGAATGGAAAAAGCGGAACTTGCCTTGCCGTCAGGCGTATGACCGAAATTTTTCTCACTCAGATAAGTGGCGGGTCCGCCTGCAGCATGTCCTGCGATATTGACCTCGAAGCCCCAATGACAAGGATTCTCCCCCGGTGTGTCGATGGCACCGAAATGGGCCTTGCCGCAATGGATAGTATGATATCCGTGCTTCCTTAGAATATCGACAAATGAACTGCCGACAAAGGTCATCGGGGTTCCCGGTACCCGGGAAATGCCATTGCAGTTCCATTGGGGAAGGACTATAGTCTGACTGGACTCGTCCGTTACCACGTTTTTCTCCAGTGTCCAGTTAGTAACCCTGTGCCGGGCATTGTTCGCCCCTGTAATCATACTGCATCGGGATGGGGAACTGATACTGCAGGCGTATGCCTGTGTAAACATCATCCCATTCTTCGCAAGCCTTTCCATATTCGGAGTTTCGAAGATTCGGTTATACTTCGTCGTATCCGTCCAGAAAGGGAGGGAACTGTCCTGCCATCCCATATCATCCACCATAAAGAGAATGATGTTCGGCCTGTCATCTTGAGCCGGAATGTTCGTGGAAAGAGTGGCCAGAGACAGCGTCAGAAGGATTTTCTTATTTATTCGGGTACTTGACATCATTTCAAAACGGTTTCTGAAACTGAATGATTTTGATTGTGCAATTTAATGATTTTTACATCAAGAATACACAAAGAACCGTATTTTATATAAGTTTGCATATATGAACGGTCTATCCCTTACGGTCGGAGATGTCGCCCGTCTCAGTGCTCCCGTGTCGTTCGGCACTATGGTCAAGCCTGCCGGAAGCAGTTGCAATCTCAACTGTACATATTGCTATTACCTTGAAAAAGCCGGCCTGTACGGTGGACGCGAACCGGTTATGAGCAAAGAACTGCTTGAAACCTATATCAGACAATATATCGAAGCCAATGACAGTAATGAAGTATCGTTTTGCTGGCACGGCGGCGAACCTCTTCTGCTGGGCTTGGATTATTTCAAAACGGCTGTCAGCCTGCAACAAAAATATGCCGGAGGCAAGACTATATACAATTCCTTGCAGACCAACGGTCTGAAAGTTGACGGGCAGTGGTGCCGCTTTTTCAGGGAGAATAATTTTCTCATAGGCATTTCGCTGGATGGCCCACGGGATATTCAGGACGGGTTCAGGAAAACACGGACAGGGCTGCCTGTATTCGAAACGGTAATGGCCGCCATCAGGATGTTCCGGACTTATGGGGTGGAATTCAATACCCTGAGTGTAGTGAGCAGCCTCAGCGAAGGACGCGGTTTGGAAATCTATCGATTTTTCCGCGACGAGGTCGGCAGCAGATATATGCAGTTTCTTCCAGCTGCCAACAAACGGCTTCCCTGGGCAGTTTCGGGGCAGGGATACGGACGCTTTCTGATAGACATCTTCGACGAGTGGGTCAAACGTGACGTGGGTGAATACTATGTCCAGATTTTTGACGCGACACTGGCGCAATGGTGCGGTATCAATCCCGGAATGTGTTCTTTTAATGAAGTCTGCTGCGATTCCCTTACCGTGGAACATAACGGTGACGTTTATCCCTGCGACCATTTCGTGTATCCCGAATACAAACTCGGGAACATCAGGGAAAAAAGCTTGAGAGAAATTTATAATATGACACGGCGGTTTGACTTTTCCATTTCAAAAAGAGAATCCCTTGCATCGGAGTGTAGAAAATGCAAATTTCTCTTCGCCTGCCACGGAGAATGTCCGGAACATCGAATAGACGGCAAAAATGTTCTCTGTGACGGACTTAAAGCCTTTTTTATTCATGTAGCTCCTGCTATGGACAAGATGAAAAGTCTGCTCGCACAGGGCAGGGCACCAGCAGAAATAAGGTGAATTCGTAGTGTTTTTCGTAATTCTCGCGGATGGTCACCCAAAGGGCTTTGTTCGCAATGTCATAGGTGCTGTTGTGGGCAGTGAACCACATATGGTCTTCGGGGTCATACTTTCCGGTATTCTTATAAGTCTGGTATGCATCAGGAATTCTCCGTGCTCCGGGTTGTTCGAGAAGTTTCTCCTTACTCCAGGTAATGTCTCCATCAGGAAAGGCATCAACGTGCTCAGAGACCCAGAAAGGTTTGGTTTGCTCATCGGGCGAGCAGCGGGCATATCCGATGATCATGGCAGTTTTGTATATTTAGTCAGCATTCGTATCCTCAAGATACGACTTTGTTTGGCATATAACAAGATATACAAAATTAAAGATAAGAACTGATGTTGTCAAGAACTTTTTGAAAAAGTATGTTAAACGACGGTTTTGTATACATGCTATCTATGCATCTTTACGTTCTGTATATCGTATATTTGCTATATCTCAATACAAATTATGAGTGATATATTGCATTATCAAATATATTATATACATTTGCACATAATATATAAGTTACGAATTATGAATACTGCAGCAGTTCAGACAAGAAGAAAGAACATAGACATCCGCGAGGATGTATATCGCTTCCTTTCCATCAAGGCGGCCGCGTCCGGCACGAACCTCAAGAGCTACATCGAAGC
>JAZUEO010000180.1:0-11973 GCA_045640205.1 Candidatus Coprenecus sp.
CCCCACCAGGGATTGTCATCCTTGTCTTCAATTACAGTCTCAACATCCGCTGTGGGAAGGGTGAAGTCAACTCGTCCGCGAATCATCTCCTCCTGGTAATAAGACACATTGTTAAACCCTTTTGCGTTCTTGAGTTTGTAACGTTGGCCTACAGTGAAGAATTCATCCTTGACTGCGTTGTATTCGGCACTCTGTGTCCATACAATAGGCATACCTCCGTAACGGACCCAGGGTTCTCCCATTCCGCCCCATTCCTTGAATGTGCCGTCAGCATTGCGAATGACGTTCTCTTTCACGTATGTGGGAAGATCATCATATTTGCCTTCAGAGATGAATGCATCGACAACCTTCGAATTGAATCCGTTCTTGGTGTATATGAAACGGACGCGGGGGTCTTTGCTTGCAAGAAGGAAGTTCATCACGTTTTGGTTTGCATTGAGCTCGTAGTTCCAGATAGCGTCTCCGAAGTGGTAAACATAATCACCGTCTCCGCTGGTGATAACGTCTGCCTTGTTGTAGAGGAAGTCATCTGAAACGTCGGAGATGTATCCGCAACTTGCAGACTTGACTGCCTGGGCGATTTCAAGTGCCTTGCTTTTGTTCTGTGAAAGCAGTCTGACCGCTATCTTGAGTTTGAGTGAATTGGCGAGTTTGGCCCACTTGCCAGTGTCTCCTCCGTAAACGGCATCCTCACTTGAAACGAATGTTTGATTACTGTCCTGAAGATTTTTGATACAATCATCCAAAGTAGTGAGCCATAAGTTGTACAGGTCTTCAACCCTATCGTATTTTGGTGTCAGAGTCCCACCGTGAACATACATTGCCGCTTCGGTGTACGGAATTGAACCAAAAACGTCGGAGTCAAAAATACCGCAATAGATGGAAAGGATGTCGCAAACAGCGAGGTATGCCTTGTTAATAGATTTGCCATTCTCCTGTTCGTCCCGTTCCACAATGGCTCTGAGGTCATTGCGGTATTTGAGCATATCGATGCTGTTGCTCCCCTGCCCACCGGTAGCGGTCATAGCGTATGCGTCATCGGAAAATTCCTTTTTAACGGCCATCTGTGACCACTGAGTGAACATTTTTGCGTTGTAGAACCAGTATGTGTATCCCGAAGGTTCAAACAGCCTTATGGCTTCGGCCATAAGGTAGGACGGAGTGGCTTCCACTACAGCCGCGGGGTCCTGATTCATTTCAGAAAACTCCTTTTTGCAACCGCTAAGGGCAATTATCCCAACTACGGCTGAAAGAGAAAGAATTATTTTGTTCAGAAATTTCATAATCGAAGTTTTATAATGTTAGAATGAAACATTGATAGTGAACGTGAATGAGGATGTTACACCTTCGAAACTACGTACACGGAACACAGATGCGGCAGTACCGCGGACAGCTTCAGGATTCTCGCCGTTGGGCATAGTGTTGAGAAGGTAACCGAGGTTATGGCCGGCTAACGTAAGGGTCAGGGCTTGAGCCTTTATGGCATTGGCTATGTGCTGGGGGAAAGAGTAACTCAATGAAACGTCACGGAGTGCTATGTAATTGAGTTTTGTGAACCAGTCATCATTGATGACTCCGCTTGACCACCCGTTGATTCTGTATCTGAACGAAGACGCATGGGAAGGATCAAGAACACCCTTGTCGACCAATTCCTGATAAGTTTCACCTGATGAATATTTGCCTGTCCCTACAGTATATCCGCCGGGAAGTGATGTTCCGGTCGTGAAGATACCTTCGGGAATCACACCATCATTATAAGTGAGACCATCCGCCTTTGATGTATAGGTTATTCCTCCGTGTGCTGAATCACAATACTGCAAAGACTTTTCGGTGAAACCGTAAGCGGTACCATAGCGTGAACCATATGATGCCACGTAACCACCGAAACGTCCGTCAAGTGAAACGGAGAGAGTGAAATTTTTCCAACGTAAAGAGGTGCTTATTGAACCGAGGAAGTCAGGAACGGAGTTTCCTACTATCTCAACGCTGCCTGAACGGTCATAAACAGCTGTTCCTTCACCTTCTCTGTAATTCATTGTGGGGAGTCCTGAAACAGGGTCGATTTTCTTGCCGCTGTCAGACATCAGCATACCATAGGTGCCGCCAACCTGAGCGACGGAACCGATGCGGTAGTTGCCGTAATCGACATTACCCTGAAGAGGAATCCTATCTGCTACGAGGTCGCTCAATTCAACAATCTTTGATTTGTTTTTGGTAAAGGTTAGATTCAAATCCCAGCTGAAGTTCTTGGTCTCGACTGGAATGGTATTGAGGGCTATCTCGACACCGCTATTCTGGATGTTACCTGCGTTGATAAGAGCTGTGCTGACACCGGAAGCTGAAGGTACGGAAACACTCATAATCTGGTCTTTGGTGTTTTCTTTGTAGTAGGTCGCGTCAATACCGATTCTTCCATTGAGCATACGCCAGTCAAGTCCCACTTCCCAGGAGTTTTTGCGTTCCGGTTTCAGATTGGAATCATAAGTTGTCCCGGGGATGGACAGAGAGTATATTTTGTGTCCGTCCTTTGTGGAGGTGTTGAGGGAATATGCCGAGTTGATAAGGTATGCATCCGTATCGTTACCGACCTGCGCCCAGGAAGCGCGAAGTTTCAGGAATGAAATCCAGGAAGGCATCTTGAAGGTTTCACTGAGAATCCAGGAACCGTTAACTGAAGGATAGAAGTAGCTGTGGTTACCGTGTCCGTCGGCATAGACAAGGGAGGAAGACCAGTCGTTGCGCCCCGTAACGTCAACGAACACCTGATTTCTCCAGCCTACGGAGAACTGACCGGCGAGAGACATAATGGTCTTGTTTCCGAAAATCTTTCCTGAAGACTGAACACCGTTTTTGCTGTTGGTGAGGAAATACTGGTTGGGCACTACAAGGCCACCGTCAGTCCATTCCTCAAGCATATACTGGTGGTTGTTGTAGTATTCACCGCGGAGAAATCCGTTAATATTCCAGTCATCGTTGATGTCATAATTGAACATCAGGTTGGTATTGACGTTAATCTGCTGTTTGGTGCTGTTCCTAAGACGGTAACTGCCGCCTTCGTTAGCATAACCACTACCCGGCTGCTTGGATTCGTACTTTACACCATAGTAGTTGTAACTTGCCTGAGATACCCATTTCAACCAGGGAAGTATATTCAAAGTAAATTTCAGGTCGGGGCGGAATACAGTTTCATTCTGGTAGGAGTTGTTCTCATAGATGCTCCACCAGGTATCAGCTCCGGGCATATATTCATATTTGTCACCACTTCTTGCGAGCCAATGGCCGTTGTCGGCCAGATATTTGTCGCGGGAATATTTGGGGTCGTAGGCACGTCCCCATGTTCCGTCGACGAAATACTCGCCAAGGTTAATCTGTGCATTGCGGGGATTGGACTTGGTGAATGTGAATGACGCCTCGATAGTCGCCACGTCACCGAAGTTGTGGGATGCTTTGGTCAATATGCCGAAACGGTTGAAAGTATTGTTTGGAGTTGTTCCTTTTGCGTATTTTTCAGATATTGACGTATAGAAGGAGTTTTCCTTGTTGGAGGCGCTCAATGCTATGTTGGTTGTAGTGTTGAAGCCCACATCATAAGCCCTCATGATATTGTCGGAGATAGCTCTTGAAGGGATGGTCGTTCCGTCATAGTACTCCAGGTAGTCATAATCGGAGAAAAGGTTACCGAAGGAGCATCCTTCGCCCTCTTCGCTGTAAATTCTCCTGAGGGAAGGATAATTCTTGCCATCGGCGAAAAGCTTGCCGTGATGGCAGTCCCAGGGTGAATCTGCTTCACGCTCGTCGGCATACCCTGAGAATACTCCATCCATATACATATTCTGCATACGGGGCTGTGACGTTACGGCATCGATGCCGAAAGTCTGCTTGAAGTTAATTCCCAAGCCTTTCTTCACCTTGCTTCCTTTGGTGGTGATGACAACGGCGCCATTGAGACCTCTCGACCCGTAAAGAGCTGTCGCGGCCGCACCTTTGAGGACAGATACCGATTCGAAGTCATCGGGGTTGAGGTTCTTCAATTCATTACCGTAGTCATTGCTGTCGTGGTCCCAGTCGGCACTGCTGTTGTTGATGCCATTGTCCAGGATGACGCCGTCGATGACATAGATAGGCTGGTTGTTGGACCCCAGCGTGGAAGCGCCGCGGATAAGAATTTTGTTTGAACCAAACATACCGCCGTCGGACTGATTTATTTCAACACCGGCGACCTTGCCTTGAAGAGCTGCGACGGGATTGATGACGTTGGTGTTGAGAACGTCGCCTTTGATTTCGGTCATCGCATAACCGAGGGCTTTGGCCGACCTCGTAATGCCGAGAGCGGTAACTACGACTTCGTCAAGCAGTTCCGAATCTTCGACAAGAGTAACGTTTATAACACTCTGATTACCGATTTTCACTTCTTGTGTCGTGTAGCCGATAAAAGAGAATAACAGAGTAGCATCAGAATCAGCGGTCAGAGAGTATTTGCCGTCAAGGTCTGATATCGCTCCGGTGGAAGTACCTTTGATAAGGACACTTGCTCCAGGAATGGCATCACCGTTGACATCGGTAATCACTCCGCTGACAGCCGTCTGGGCAAATGCTTGAACACCCACACAGAGTGTAAGCAGAACCAATAAGATTCTTTTTTTCATAGTAAGCTGAAATAGTTAATGTTAAGTTAAAAAGGTTGTTTGGTATCAAATTCCGATTCTCAATGAATGGTTTGTGTGATTCCGATTTTAAGGGAAGTATTGTACCCCTGTGAGAAATACAGGGACTTGCCGTCAGCATTCCTGACAGTGATGAAAGGCAGGAATTGACTGTCCCCTCCGCACTGTGCTTTTATTTCTTCGAGCACCGAATTGTCGTCATCTACGGCATAAGTCACATTTGCAAGGGATGAAATGAATTCCTTGTAGAATTCAATGCTCTCCACGGAGGGACCGAACAGGGTTATCCTGCCCCCCCAGGCATTCAGTTCTTCGGCGGCGGATTCCAATTGGCGCAGCGCATGGGTGGTAGGTTCTCCGTTTCCGGCAAGACGCACGATTATGCATCCGTCCTGTCCCGCTTTTTCCCCCTCGCCTTCGGCAGGCCACAATACAAGTTTCTGCGATATGGTGGAGTCGGCTTCCACATTGAATGTCTGAACGTGGGACAGCACACTGCCGTCGGAGAGTCGTGTCCCGGATACCATCATATAGTATCCCTCTTCCAAAGCGAAGCTGTCAGACGGCTTTTCCTCCGAATATTCATAATCCATCAGTCTGCAGGGGCCGTTCTCGACTTTTGAAATGGAGAAGCGTCCGAAATAGGCTTCCGCTAAGTTGACGCCCGTTTCCGAAGCATCTAAGGAAAGTAGTCCACGGGGATTCTCCTTCGCTGCAGTCCCCTCCATATCCACGTCGAGCCACGTGTCGCGTTCCTTTACCTGAACGTTCCCGTTTTCCAAGGAAATGCGGGCGGGAATTCCCACGGAACGGCACAGTGCCACATAAAAAATACCAAGTGAATTTCTATCGCATAGCTTTGTGCGCCATACGGCTACAGGTGGAATCCGCAGTTTCTGCGGATTCCTGTTTTCAACTATTCTGATATTGGTTTTGACCCATTCGAGCGCTTCCTGATAAGTTCTTACACTGCCTGCAAGTCCCTCCCGTATTTCCTTGTGGAAAGGAAGGAGTTTTTCGGTCTCAATGCGCGGGGAAAGGACATATCTGTCGATGACTGATATATCACTGACGGCATCTTTCAGTACTTCAAGAGTTACGTCCCTAAGGTCCTTGGGTGTAATCGCACGGAGCACGGTCTCCACAGCATCATCCATAGCAGTATTCTTCTTTCCGATTTTCCGGAACGCATTTATGGTCTCCTGATTGACCACTCCGGGATGCAGGGAAGCGCGTATGGAATCTTCCTGACTTAGTCGCAGCGCGTTGGCGGCTATCTGCTCCTGAGTGGCATTGGCGGGAAGAGGATTGTCCGCTGGGGGTACGATATGGAAATCCATACTGAATGTCTCATTGAACTTATGGTCAAGTATGATATCTGACAGTTCAGAACCGGCTTTTGCCAGTCCGAAGGAATCGTCCTTATATGCCAGCACCATAATGTCGCCCAAACCGGTATCAAGTCCGGCCTGCCCGTTCCTATCCGTCTTTACGGATGCCACGGTATAATATTCGGCGTAATTGTAAATTTTGAAATCTACGGTGGCATCCTTGACGGGCTTTCCTGAGGTATCTTTTACAGTTACCACGGTACGCCTTGCAGGCACGTAATTCCGGATGAGATTTGTTTCGGTGAACACGTTATTCTGCCTTATAACGTCCTCGGGACCGTCATAATGACCGAAAACATTGGTATGAAGCAGCATAGCTCTGGATACCGGAGAATTGAACCAACCCATATCGAGAACGGGTTCAGGCTCACAGGCCCCAAGAAAATGCCATTTCCCGTCCACCCATGCCTCCACCCAGGCGTGATTGTCATCGGTGTGTGCCCATCTCGGAGTATATACCTGACGGGCGGGAATCCCCGCCGCGCGCAGGGCCGAGACAGTCACGACGGACTCTTCGCCGCATCTTCCGAAACCATAGCGCAGAACATCCATAGGAGCGGAAGTACGGCTGTCCGAGGGCTGATAGCTTACGTGTTCGTGGCACCAATGGTTTATTTCAAGAACGGCATCATTCATGGACATCCCTTTTACTCTGGCACACAGTTCATCGGCATAGCGGATTCTGAAGTCGTCAAGTCCCTCGTTGTTCACGCGGAGAGGTAGGACGAAATGCCTGAACTCCCTTTCGGGGATATTCCAGTTCATAGTGTGGCGCACTTCCAGAGTCTTCTCCACATTTTTCTCCCACCATCCGCGAGGATAAACGAGAGTGTCCGGAAGGGGCATATACCTGTATAGGAAGTCCATATATTCATCCTTGTCGGTATGGCTCATAAGCCATTCACAGGAGAAATTTACGTACCACATACTGAAAGGTCCTCTGGGATTCTCCTCGTAATACATTCCCACAGTGCCGTCCGGCAGCTCTGTCATGGAAGAATAGACCGATTCGTAAGGGCAGATGGTCTTTACGTAAGGCCAGGTCTTACCATTGTCACGGCTGACAAAAACGCTGACGTTCTTCCGTTTCATCGAATTGGGTACAGACTGAAGCAGCAGACTGTCTCCGAGTGATATGATGTCTCCATCACAGGCATTGACGCATATTTGCGGCCATACGCCCTGTTCTCCCCAGCTAGCGCCTCCATCCTCAGAAATATTGAAGCCCCTTTCGCCTTGACGGCGTACACTCATAAGCAGTTTCCCATCGGGAAGTTCCACCACTTTGGCTTCATCACCGCCTGTATAAGCGCATTCGGATACTTTCCAGGTAAGACCCTCATCGTCAGAATAGAAGACGTAATTGTCGAAGCGATTGAGTTTGAGGGAATGGACGGCCGTCACGAACATAATTCTTCCTGCATATCTGCCTTTCTTGAGGCGAAGTCCATTTCCGGAAGCGAAGAACGCGCTATGGAATGAATGGCATTTGGCATTGTCTGCATCCGGTCCCCAAAACCTGAAAGTGACATCTTCAGGCTCGGACCATGTCTTTCCTCCGTCAGAACTCCTGCATATATAGTTCCGCTGCGGATTATCGATGGTGGAAGCCCAGATTCCCGCGCCTCCGTTGTATGCGCACAGAACATCGCCGGAAACAGTTACCAGTAGCGCGGCATCACCGAACCCCTTGCCTGTTCCTTTTCCTTCTGCAAGACAGTAGGGCTCGGACCAGCTTATTCCTCCATCTTCGCTGCGCTGTACGATTACATCTATGTCTTCAGGAAGGTCGCGGTCATTGTTCTTGCGTCTGTCTGTCGTGGTGATGAGAGTTCCGTCGGGGAGAGAGACTATCGCCGGTATGCGATAAGAGACTGAACCATAATCACCGGCATCCAGCACTTTTACCCGGCGCAGGAGGATTTCCCTATGTCCCGGAGCGGGATTTTCCAATTCCCTCCATTTCAACCCGAATCTTACTTTCAATATGTCAATGCCTATCTTGTGTCCCTCGGTAGCGTTTTCCGCTATATCGGCGCATACATCGATACGTAGAGGACCGGTGAAGTTCCTGCGGCAGCGAATCTTGTATTCAGTTTTACCCCTCCTTACTTTTACGGAACCGATAATATCATCTCCACACTTCAATTTGATGGCAGTGACGTCCGAAGCATCCGCATCGAGAGACACGAGAATTTTGCGGAGGCGCAGTCTCTCTGCAGACTGGATACCAAGCGTCGAAATAGTTTCGCAAATATTGCCTCGGCCCGTAAATGCCGTTTCGCGCGTTACGGAAGTGTCATAAGACGAATTTCCTGCAAAAGATGCAGTCGCAAACAGGAAAGCCGCAGTCAGGAGAAATACCAACTTTTTCATAGTTACTGGAATTGATTTCCAAGTCCTTAATACTCTCTGCACGCGGATTCGATTCCGGAAACGATTCGGAGGATATCTTTTCTCGGGCCGCTTACCGCGAACGGGGACTCCCCTTTGGTTATGGTGACCGTATCCTCGAACATTCTCATAAGTCTTGCCAGTTTCGACTTCTTTCGGAATGTCAGTTTGACCTCATCTTCACTTTCAAGCTCATATTCCTGAATGTCGAAGACAGCCATAATCTGTGAGCGTTTTTCTTCGAAGGGCTTTTCCGAAAGGGCCTTTCTGGTGACGTAGGAGAACGAAGGATAAATGGCTGCCATCAGCGCGAACATTCCCAGAATCTTCCATTGTGAACCGGGAACGAACATTCTTCCATCGAACGCAAAAGCCATAGAAAGGTCATATTCCGGAATGGCGAGAGCCATTACGGTTATGATGACGGCGAAAAAAAAGTTGAACCAGATAAAGGTTTTTACAGAGCGTATCAAATATTTCATATCAATGACATTATGATTTCGCACGAAAGTAAATCATTTTTTGTTACTTTTGCAAAAACTAACAATTCTAATTTTATCACCATGGAAGAAATGGAAGAAGAGAACGGAAGAAACATTTATAAAACAATAACCATAGCACTGGCCGCGGTAGCGGTGGTCCTATTGGGTGTTTTGATTTATATCTGGACCGACAGGAACGGCATGATAGATGACCTGACCATTGAAAAGGACCAGCTTACACAGCAGATGGAGGAACTGAAAGGAGATTATGCACTTCTTTCCTCTACGAATGACAGCATTAATGTCGAATTGGACCGCGAACGAGAAAAAGTGGAACAGCTGCTCGAGAGAGTCAAGAAGACAGAGGCCAAGAACAAGGCCAAACTCCGTCAGTACGAGAAGGAACTCGGAACACTCCGCGCAGTCATGAAACATTATATCGTTCAGATAGATTCACTCAATACATTGAACAGCCAACTTCGAGAAGAAGCATCCCAGGCACGTGCCGAGGCCAAGAAATCCAAGAAACAGTACGAAGAGGCCAACCGCACTGCGAATGAGTATGCCAAGAAAATCGAGCAGGGCTCACAGCTCAAGGGACGCGCCATCTCGATGGTGGCTCTCGCCGGGAACGGTAAGGAGACAGTTCGCAGTAGCCGTGTCGTAAAACTCAAGGTAAATGTCACACTGGTCGAGAATTCCATAGCCGAGCGTGGCTACAAGTATATTTACATCAGGATAAAGGACCCGGACGGCATTCTGATGGCCGACGGGCAGGACCAGATATTCACAGTCGCCGGGGAAAGTATGATTTACTCTGAAAAACGCGAAGTGGATTATCAGGGCGCGGAGGTGGACCTCTCCATATACTATCCTGCAGCCTCTTTCTCGAAAGGCGTTTACGTCGCGGAAGTCTATACGGAAGAGGGACTGCTCGGGACTACCGATTTGCTGCTTAAGTAAATGGCAGGGGTCTATATTCATATCCCCTTTTGCAAATCATTCTGTACTTATTGCGACTTTTATTCAATATGTGACCAACGGGGAATCGGGCGGTGGCTCGATTCCCTTTTTCATGAAATGGAGTTCCGGAGGCATTTCTTAACTGCCTGCGGCCATGTCATTCCTTCCACCCTTTACTTAGGCGGCGGAACCCCTTCGCTGCTCTCCCCGTCTCAAATCGGGGACATTGCCCGAAGGGCGGAAACCATTTTCAGGGGAGGCCGGCACTTCGACGAATTTACGATGGAAATCAATCCGGATGACGTATCATCCGAAAAAGCGGGGGGATGGAAAGCGGCCGGAGTGTCAAGAGTCAGTATGGGCGTCCAGTCATTCGATGATCCGGCCTTGAAGTGGATGAACCGCCGGCATAACGGCACCGCTGCCCTGAAAGCATTTGACGCATTGCGCGAAGCGGGATTCAGTAACATTTCGATGGATTTGATTTTCGGGTATCTGATACCCGGGGAAACGCCTGCCGAAGGGATGAAGAGGTGGAACTGCGATTTGGAAAGGGTGATGTCTCTCAAGCCGGAGCACATTTCTGCCTACCAAATGAGCATAGAACCGGGCAGTCTCTTAGGACAGATGAAAGCGGAGGGGAAATACAGGGAACCGGAGGATTCTTATTGCGCGGAGCAATATGAGCTGCTTCAGAAACTTCTTGAGGAAGGGGGATACGAGCAGTATGAAATCTCGAATTTCGCATTGAAGACGGATAGTGAAGTTTCTCCTTTCCGTTCGAAGCACAATTCCTCTTATTGGACCCGTGAACCTTATATCGGACTGGGACCGGCGGCCCACTCTTTCTGCGGTAGGACGAGGAGTTGGAATCCTGATGACGTGGAGGGGTACATTGAAGCTGACGGAAAAATCTCACCGGAGTCTGAGACTCTTTCCGAAGAAGAGATAGAGGAGGAGAAGATTATGCTTGGACTTCGTACCGCCGAAGGTGTTTCCGCTTTGGAAGCGGCAGGGATAGGGCACGGAAAGTTGGAGGAAGCTGTCGCCTGCGGGTGGCTTGCCTTCCGGGAAGGGAGATACCGGATTCCTTCGGACAAGTGGTTCGTTTCAGATGATATAATAGTTAATTTGCTGACAAAATGAAGGATGAAGATGCATACCCCTCGTTTTTCGCTATCGGAGATATACTCGTCTCGGCAGATATTGTAACGGAATGCTTCGCGTGTGATTACGCTGTATGCAAGGGAGCCTGCTGTATCATAGGGGACAGTGGGGCGCCTCTGGATGAAAGCGAAGCGGAAGAGATAGAAAAGATTTATCCGCGCTTTTCTCCCCTGATGTCGGAGGAAGGGCGGGAAGTGATAGACAGAACCGGGTTTTTCGAAATCGATGTCACCGGAGAAATGGTCACTCCGCTCAAAGGGAACGGGGGAGAGTGTGCCTATTGTATGTATGATGAGGATGATAACTGCCTGTGCGCCATGGAACGTTCATATTGCCGCAGACGTGAGAACGGAGAATCGGTCGCAGGAGTTTTCAAAAAGCCTCTTTCCTGTGAACTTTACCCTATACGGGTATCTACTTTCAAGGATGGTACTACGGCACTGAATCTCCATAGATGGGATATATGCCGGGATGCATTTGTGCGTGGAAAGAAAGAAGGAATAAAAGTCTATCAGTTTCTGAAGACTCCCATCATACGGGCTTGGGGTGAAGATTTTTTCAAGGCATTGGAAGCGGCCGAAGGATATTTCTGAGGCTCAAGGTGAGCGAAACAGAGTCTCTGTGCTGACGGCCTATGTGGTGATGCCCCTGGAACCAAGCTTCGTTCAGGGCTGCGTGACGCCTTCGGCAAAGCCCTGCTGCCGGATGCTTTTCAGTATGCTGCGTTCCGATGGCGAAAGAGTCGTTGTGTCGGAAATGTCCCAATGGTAGCTTTCAGACCCATTTCGTGGGCAGGGAAGCTTTATTTGCTTACCAACAATCAAGCAAAATCGAAAATTAGTTCTTCAATTTCTCCAGGTCTTCGGCAGGCATTCCGGTCAAATCGGAAATCTCAGGAACAGACATCCCTTT
>JAZUEO010000181.1:0-7141 GCA_045640205.1 Candidatus Coprenecus sp.
GATCGGTCGCAGCGCCGTTCGTGGTGCCCTGAACCATTACAGCGGCTCCGATAACGGGACCTACTGCATCCTTGACTGTACCTGACACTTTGATGTCCTGTGCGTTCGCATTGGATGCGAAGAACATTGACAGGACTGCAAGCAAAGTAAACAGTGTTTTGTTCATAAAAGGTTAATGTTTAGTTAATTAGGTTGATAAATATTAAGGGTAATATTTCTGCTCTGTTATCGGACATTTATTCCCAATGATCCTAGTTCGCTGGTGCATAAACGCAAAAAAGCGAAGTTGTCATCATCGGACAATCTCGCTTTTTTTCTGCTAATTTACTAATAATAAATAAATTACCCCCCCCATCACGCAAGAAGGGATAAAATCGATTAAATATTTACTCGCTGTATTCTGCATATATTTTTGCAAAGGTACTGTTTTTTTTGAAAAAATATAATTGGCACAAATAATCTGTTTAATATAAACAGCTTCTTAGGCTGTCAAAGTCAGGATATCAGGGTGGCGAAAACTCCGCGCTTCCCTCTGTTTATAGTCAGGGATACTTGAAGTTACACTATTTGCAAAAGTTGATTAACTTTGTAAAAAATGTATGTCCTATGAAAAAACTCCTAAGTATCATTCTGATTCTGGCCTCCGGGACTGCGATGGCTCAGAATTTTTCTTCGCCACTCGAAACAGATAAGAAGCCATGGACTGGTATTCCTGTTTTTTCGGGTGATAACTACAAGTTCGTGGTTCTTCCTGACAAAACAGGCGGTGATGAAACAGGAGCATTCGAACTTGCCATAGAAGAAATCAACAGACTCGCTCCAGACTTTGTAATAAATGTAGGCGACCTTATCGGCGGATATTTTACAGATGTCAAATATTGTGAACGGGACTGGAAAGATATTCTCGGGCGTCTGGAAAAGCTCGATGCTCCGTTCTTTCTGGTGGGAGGCAATCACGATATGACAAATCAGCTCCAGACAGATGACTTTATCAGCCGTTTCGGTGCGAACTATTACAGTTTCAATATAGGACCCGACCTCTTTCTCGTACTTGATACGCAGGAACACGGCGGACGCGATATCTCAGATGCTCAGGTGGAGTATTTCCGCAGCATACTTGACGACTGGAACGGCCGTCACATTTACGTCTTTATGCATGCTCCTCTCTGGGCACCACAGAATCACGGAGGCTATGAATATATCGATGAGATGCTTCAGGGCCACCAATATACTGTCTTCAGCGGTCATACGCATCAGTATTATTACGAGCAGCGTGGAGGAATGGATTACTTCATACTGGCGACTGCAGGCGGTGATTCCGAACTCAGAGGACCTCTTTTCGGAGAATATGACCATATTATGCTTGTCTCCGCGAGGGATGGCAAGCCGGCCATCGCCAACATTCCCATCGGTTCACTCATTCCGAATGACATTGTGGACAGAAATACGATGCCACTCATACAATGGATGTCCTCCGGCCGCTATGTCAAAGCTCCCTATATAATGCTTGACTGCGCCGCTCCAGCGGAATTCGAATTGGAACTTACCGTTTCCAATCCATTCGACACAGAGATGGAATTCGGCATAAACTTCGCTCCGCAGAAAGGTCTTGTGTTTTCAGAACCGGATATTACCGGGAAATTGACATCCAAGTCCGACAGAAAATATATGATAAAGGTAAAGAATCCGAATGAAGTCGAGCCTGAGAAAATCGTAGCCGGAATTTTCGCACAATATGAAATCAAGGGCGTTCCCCAGAAGGCCACAGGTAAGCTTGCGATTCTCACTGACTGCGTCAGAACCGTCGCTAAAGGGGAGAAAATCACTCTCTCAAGCCGTGACCATTATGACATCGACGAAAGTTGGGATTGGCACGGACCCGATGATGGATGGTTTGATTTCGATGTGGAGTACGCAGGGCGTAATGTCGTCATCACCGTACGCACTCACGATGATATCCGCGCCCTTGACAAAGTCGAGATTTTCCTTGAAAGCGGAGGAAAGAAATATATGGCTTCCTGTGAGCCAGAGGCAGCATCTCTTTCTGTTCCCGTCAGCAGAATAAAAGATAATGCATTCACTCTCAACGTGAAATTTACAGATAATGATGACCCGGAAGAGGGAGACCCTTCAGTTCTTTGGTGGCGTATCCCTTCCAAACCAAGTAGCTTCAAGCTCATTAAGTGATTATCATTAATAAAAAGAAACCTCCCAAGACTATGAAAAAACTATTCCTCATCGCAGCAGTTATTACAACTTTTGCCTGCACTCCGTCTGGTATCTGTGAAATCCAGGATTCAATAACCGTCCACATCGACAGGAAAGGGGCTGACATCAATCCCGGTATGTACGGCATCTTTTTCGAGGAAATCAACCATTCAGGTGACGGCGGTCTCGTGGCGGAACTGGTCGAAAACAAGAGTTTCGAAGATTTGGAAATACCCGAAGGTTATCATGTGGAAGGCGACCGTATCATTACTCCGTTACAATACCATCATACCATAGGGGAAATGAAGAGAGGCGCATACAGATGGACCACTGAACCTGTTCCGGGATGGGTGCTGGAAGGTGAAGCGACAATGTCTCTGACTAAGGCGGATCCGATGTTTGCATCAGCTCCGAACAGTCTGAAAATTAATGTGAATGGTCAGGCAGTGCTGAAAAATGACGGTTTCTGGGGTATGAACCTACAGCAGGGGAAGAACTATGAATTACGCACGATAGTAAAGTCCTGTACCGGTACCGCCATCGTGGCCAGACTTCTTTCCGAAAATGGAGAAGTGCTTGCTGAAACGACTATAAAAACTGATTCCGACGGGAAATGGAACGATATAAGTTCCGTTCTCAGCCCCAAGGCTACTTCAGAAAGGGGCAGTTTGGCGCTTGCATTGGAAGGCAATGGAACTGTCAGTTTCGATTACGTGTCGCTGATGCCGGAGGAACGATATTCCTATAAGGGAGGAAAACTTCCGCTGCGCAAGGATGTTGCAGATATGCTTGCCGGTTTGCACCCCGCATTTGTCCGCTGGCCGGGGGGATGCGTGGTCGAAGGCATATCCCTGAATAATCGCTACGAGTGGAAGAAGAGTCTGGGAGATTTGGCGGAAAGGCCGGGGGAATATGACACCTGGGGCTACCATAACAGTTACGGTTTCGGATATCACGAAATGCTGTGCTTCTGTGAATCCGTCGGTGCGGATGCGATGTTCGTATGCAACGTAGGTATCGGTTGCCAGGCCAGGCAGGGAGACCTCTGCAGCGAAAAGGAAATTCAGTTCTATGTTGACGATTGTCTGGATGCGATTGAATATGCCCTAGGACCTGTTAACTCCGAGTGGGGAGCGGTCAGGGCAAAGGCCGGACATCCCGACCCGCTGCCGCTGAAATACGTCGAAATCGGTAATGAAAACAATGGGAAGGAGTATGAGAAACGCTACAACATTTTCCACAAAGCCATCAAGGAAAAATATCCTGAACTGATTCTGATTTCAAATTGCGGATTGGGCGGCATAGGCCTTATCGGGGAAACAGATATGATAGACCCCCACTGGTACCAGACTCCCGATTTCTTCTTTAAAAACACCCATCTTTTCGATGATGTGGAGCGTGGAAAATATAATGCCTATGTCGGAGAATATGCAGCCAACTCAGAGGTGGGTTCCGGAATGATGATTGCCGCTCTCTCGGAGGCGGCCTGGATAGGGGGCATGGAGCGCAACGGAGATTTCGTAAAAATGTGTTCCTATGCTCCACTGCTGGAGAACAGCAATGACCGTGTGTGGCCTGTAAATCTGATTTGGGTGAATTCTTCCCAAGTATTTGGACGCAGTTCCTACTATGTACAGAAAATGGCGGCCGAAAACAGACCGGACTACAATGTCTGTCTCAGCAGCTGTGAGAGTTCTCCAAAACCGATGAGTTATGGTGCGGGAAAACTGTCACTTGGCACAAATGCAACCGCCACCGAGTTCAAAGATGTTACTGTCACCACCTCCGAGGGCAAGATTAATACCATAGACCTGAGCGCTTTCGATGCGAAAAAGGGGAATTGGGCCTACTCCGGCGGAGTGCTCAGACAAACTTCTCTTGACGAAGCCACTTTATGTACATTTGACGGCATATACGATGGAGATTATATCATTGACTTCAAGTTCCGCAAAACTGATGGGGCGGAAGGTTGCTATGCCGGTTTCGCGATGAACGGAGATGCTGCGGAAGGATACCGTTTCTCTATTGCAGGATGGGATGACGAAAAGTGTGCCCTTGAGAAGGTATTTGACAATAAGGCTGTCAGTGAATGCGGCGCAGCGGATGTC
Organism: Candidatus Coprenecus sp.; assembly: GCA_045640205.1. Lineage (GTDB taxonomy): Bacteria > Bacteroidota > Bacteroidia > Bacteroidales > UBA932 > Minthomonas. The sequence goes on from JAZUEO010000181.1 coordinate 4,317, forward strand.
AGCGTTATAAAAGACGGTGAGTGGCAGAGTGCCCGCATAGATATAAAAGGTAACGTGAGCACTCTGTATATTGATGATAAAAAAATAGTTGAACACACTTGCGTCAAGAACCCCGAGACCTTCTATGCCGCCGGGTTTGATGAAGAAAATTCGGAGACGGTATTGAAGATAGTAAACCGCAGCGGCAGAACCTATCCGCTGAATGTCACTGTTGAAGGAGCAGGCAGAATAGCCCGTGAGGGAAAGGTCATCACCCTGACTGCAAAAAATCCGTCTGACGAGAACAACTTCGAGGAAACTATGAAAATATATCCTGTAGAAAGCACGTGGAACGGGTTCGGAAAGAATTTCACTTATCCATTGGAGCCTTATTCCTACACCATCCTCCGTATCAAGACCGAACGAAATAAATAAACGTGGATATGAAGCAGACTTTACGTGACTTTCTTAAGACAGCCATCGCCATCGACCTGTTGGCCTTTATGGCAATTTCCTGCAGTCAAGAGTACCGGCAAACCGATTTCGTGGAACTCGAACATCGATTCCATCTGATGAACAGGGAAATTTCCAAGGATGGAACAGTTATGATACCAGAAGTCTTATTACGCAGGTTTATCTGCCGGAACATACAGTGAAGTCGAGGTGTCCTTCCTCGAAAATAATTTTGTTCATAACCTGAGAGCTTGAGAAATATGCAAAGATAATCAAACAGGGTCCGGTGTCAATGGCTCCGGACCCTGTCTTTCATAAAAACTATATTTCCGATTATACGTCGAGCAGATGTTCGTAACCCGAACGGTACTGGTAGTGCATCAGTTTGTTGGCCTCGTCATCGTTCATGAATTTCTGAACAATGGGATTCCATACGAGAGGACGGCCGAGTTCTCCGGCGATGATGCCGATATTGCACATAGTGCAGGAAGAGTGGCCCACTTCTACGGGAACGTTGGGGTCGATGCGTGATTTCATAGAGTCAATGAATGCCCTGTGATGAGGTGAGCAGGACTCGTATGGACCTTCTTTCTTCTCGCTTTTCTTCATCTCGAACTTCGGGTCGGAAGCGTAGAGCATTCCGCGGTGAACGGCCAGCCAGCCATTTTCTCCGTATATCTTCACGCCCTGGCCGTGGTCGTCAAATGTCGTCTCCTCAACCTCGATACCGTTGTCATACCTGTAGGTGAGGTTCTTGTAATAACTGTATCCTGGAGGAATGATGTCAACGGGGCAGCTGAGGTCCTTTCCGACCATCCACTGGGCGATATCGAACATATGAGCTCCCCAGTCAGTCATATAACCACCGCCTGTGGGTTTGTACCAGCGCCATGCACCCCAGCAGTCTTCGTAGCCTTCGTCATTGAGGAGAGGGTTGATGTCGGGGAAGTATGTGACTTTGGAAGGCTCCATAGGACCGAGCCATTTGTCCCAGTTCAGACCTGCCGGAGGTGTCTGTGCGGGGAAGTGATGAGGAACGGGGAACGGCTTGCCTTCCCAGCGGCCGACGAACACTTCCATCTTGTGGATTTTTCCGAGTTCACCTTCGCGGGCCACGTTGGCTGCGTGTATGAATTCATCGCTCGAACGCTGCATGCTTCCCACCTGAAGGATGCAGTTGTATTTGCGGACAGCCTTGACGAGCTGTTTTCCTTCATAGACGGTAAGGGTCATAGGTTTCTCCAGATAGACATCCTTCCCCGCCTTGCAGGCTGCAATGGCTATGATGGCGTGCCAGTGGTCAGGAACGGCGATTACGACACCGTCGATGTCCGGACGGGCCAGAAGTTCCTGATAATCTTCGTACATAGCGGGTTCGCAATGCTTGTAGCCTTTTTCCTGATAATACTTGGAGACTTTGTTGAAGAAGCGGTCGCGTTTGATGTCATACACGTCGCATCCTGCCACGACCTGAACGTCATCCATATCGAGGAAACTGCCGACAAGGTAGTTCGCCTGCTGTCCTAGGCCGATGAATCCGAGTGCGATTTTTCCGTTGGCCGACGTTTTCTTTCCTGCGGCAGCTTTGGGCTCTGATGCAAGCACCGAGGGAGCCAATGCCGTTCCGGCTATTCCGAGTGCGGAAAGTTTAAGAAAATTTCTTCTTTGCATGTGTGTGAGTATTTGTGGTTGTTGATTGCTATCAATGTTTGCTAACAAAGGTAAACATTTGTTTTGATTTTTGCTAAGTTTGCAGAAAATACTTATTCAAATTTCGCAAGTGATTCAGTCCGCTGAACTACCTTCGTTCGGGGCTCAAATGAAGCCTTCGGCAAAGCCCTTCCCAAAGGTTGGTTCAAGGGCGTCTGTCAAAGAATTACAAATGAACCTGATTTCAGTGTTGGGGAGTTTTGAGTGGTAGTGAATCGGCGGTCTGCAATTTGTCAGAGTTCTTTCGATATGAGTTCCATCTGCTCCGGTGTGAATCCGGTGATGCGGCATATCGTTTCGAAAGGAATATTCTCCTTCAGCATCGCTCTGGCAACTTCTGTTTTGCCTTCGGCCATTCCTTCGGCTCTACCTTCCGTTCTGCCTTTCGCTTCGCCTTCAGCGAGTCCTTCAGCTCTGCCTTCAGTTCTGCCTTTTGCTTCGCCTTCAGCAAGTCCTTCAGCTTTTCCTTTCTTGAAGCTGTAGAGTTTTCCGTATTCGATGTCCGTTTTGGTTATCATGGCATGGTCGTATAGGATGCGTTCATCTTTGGTCATGTTCGCGGTTTCAGAGGCACTGAAGTATGCATCGAAAGCCTTGTCTCCGGAAAACGTTTCCGGTATGACCGAAAGGGATTTCGCATTTCGCAGTAAAAATAGCCATTTTTCCTGATATGTCTTCAATTC
>JAZUEO010000182.1:0-9836 GCA_045640205.1 Candidatus Coprenecus sp.
ATCGGACTTCCACCATAACACACCACCTGCGGCGTACCCGTCAAGGCCGCCTCCAGAGAGGCAGTTCCGGAAGATATCACAGCGGCGGCACTATGACGCAGAACGGAATATGTGTCGTTCTGAATTATAGTAACACCGTCACAGGTTCCGTATTTGGAGATATCGACGGATGGAGCGGCTGCCAAAAGGAAATGATAACGTCCGGGATACCTATCATTCAGAACTTTCACCATACCCTTCATTCTGGGGAGCAGGAAATCGATTTCCATTTTCCGGCTTCCGGGCAGCAAGGCGACAAATGTGGATTCTTCAAGTGAATGGCGCTTAAGGAAGTTTTCCCTCGTACCCTTGAGAAGTACGTCATTCTCTATTCTGTCAATCAGAGGATTACCAAAATAACGGGCAGTCACTCCCTTCTTTTTGAAATACGGTATCTCGAATGGAAAGATGATGTACAGCATATCGACATATTTCTTCAACAGTCTCACTCTACCTTCCTTCCAAGCCCAGACTTTGGGAGATATATAATAAAACACTTTTATGCCGTGCTTTTTGGCAAATTCCGCCATTTTCAGATTGAAGCCCGGATAATCGATGAGAATCAGGACATCGGGAGCATATTCCAGCAAGTCTTTTTTACAGAACGAAAGATTGGAAAAGACCTTGTCAAGTTTCTTCAGGACTTCGACAAAACCCATCATAACCGTCTCCTTATAGTGTTTCACCATCGTTCCACCCACTTCACCCATCATATCACCGCCCCAGAACCTGATATCACATTCTGTGTCGGATGCCAGAAGTCCCTTCATCAGATTGGACCCGTGCATATCCCCCGAAGGTTCTCCAGCTATAATGTAGTATCGCATAATGATTGTTCTATATTTGAGAGTTCCTGATAGTCCGTATAATCGACAGACAGTGGCACAATGGAAACATACCCTTCATGAACCAGACTATGGTCACCTATACTCCCTTCCGGTTCAAGGTCTTCAAATGTTCCAGCCATCCACAAATGAGCTCCGTTTTCTTCATTTTCTCGATGTGCATACTCCCGAATCCATCTGCCGCGTCCGCGAATCCCGGCCCTGATACCTTTAATCTGCGAGGATGGCAAAGCTGGAAAATTCACATTCAGATAAGTATCAGCCTTTATGCTGTACGCCCCGCAGAAAATCCGGGAAAGAATTCTGTCCCCAAATGTTTCTACGGCACTCATATCACATTCACCATCATGGGTACAGATGGAAAAACCCACAGAAGGCACATTATACAGTACCCCTTCTATGCAAGCCCCCAGTGTTCCCGAATAAATGGAAGCCACAGAACAGTTCGAGCCTATATTCACACCGGAAAAGATGAAATCCGGCACATCTCCGTCTTCATAATTGAATATTTCGTTCAATGCGACCTTCACGCAAGAAACTGGAGTCCCGTTGAACGACCACCAATCAGCCAACCCGTCACGGTAGAGATGTTTCAGGTATAAAGCCTGCTCAAGAGAAAGAGCCGCTGACATTCCTGACTGCGCCTGATCCGGTGCGACTACAGTGACTTCGGCGTATTTCGCAAGGAGCTCCGCGAATACTCTCAGTCCACGGGAAGAAACTCCGTCATCATTGGTAAGCAATACTCTGGGTCTTCTGTCTTTTTCTTTCATTCCGCAAAGTTATCAAATGTCAGGCAACCCGTCAAATAAGTTGCAATGCTATTCTTCCCCGACGCAAGTCCACCTCTATGACACGGACTTTGACGTGCTGATGAATTTTCAGAACATCGGAAGGTGAATTCACCCTTCGGCCCTTTCCCATACGCGAGACGTGAATCAATCCGTTCTGTTTTATGCCGACATCCACGAATGCCCCGAAATCGGTGATATTGGTAACTATCCCCGGAAGTTCCATTCCGGTCTTGAGGTCTTCGAGAGTTCTGATATCATCTGAAAATTCCAAAACCTTGAACGCGGCTCTTGGATCCCTTCCCGGCTTTGCCAATTCCTGAAAAATATCATTCAGAGTAGGCAGTCCCACATCCTGCGACACATATTTTTTCAAATCCACAGTCCTGCGTTTGTTTTCATCCCTTATAAGTTCGGAAACGGACACACCCGAATCGGCTGCTATTTTCTCAACCAAAGCATAGCGTTCGGGATGAACGGCTGTATTGTCCAGAGGGTCCCGTGCGTCAGGAATCCTCAGAAACCCTGCACATTGTTCGAAAACCTTATCTCCCAAACGCTTCACTTTCAGAAGTTCCTTTCTTGAGGAGAAAGGACCGTTACTGTCCCTGTACTCGACTATATTCCTGGCCAATGCGGAGCCTATCCCGGACACATAACCCAAGAGATAACGGCTGGCCGTGTTAAGATTGACGCCTACGCTGTTCACACAGCTCTCCACGACAGAATCGAGACTCTCTTTCAGAAGGGTTTGATCCACATCGTGCTGATATTGCCCCACTCCTATGGATTTGGGGTCGATTTTCACCAGTTCAGCCAGCGGGTCCATCAGCCTCCTCCCGATAGACACGGCACCGCGGACGGTTACGTCATACTCCGGAAACTCTTCGCGGGCCACAGGGGACGCAGAGTACACAGAAGCGCCGTCTTCGCTCACAGAATAAACCCTCACCCCTTCGGGAAGAGCTATTTTCTTGATAAAAGCATCCGTCTCCCTTCCGGCTGTTCCATTGCCTATGGCTATCACCTCGATATCATAAGCCTCCACCATAGATGAAATCTTTTTCATCGCCATCGTCCTTTCATTCTGGGGAGGATGGGGGTAAATGGTGTCATTATGCAGCAATGCTCCCTGCGCATCAAGGCAAACCACCTTGCATCCTGTGCGGAATCCGGGGTCGATAGCCATCATCCTCTTCTGCCCAAGTGGCGCTGCCATCAGCAGCTGACGGAGATTGTCACCGAAAAGGCGTATGGATTCCAAGTCGGCCTTGTCCTTGGCGGCCTTGAGCGTTTCATTTTCTATAGAAGGATGCAGAAGACGCTTATAAGCATCTTCCACGGCATAATCTATCTGGAGGGCAACGGCATCATTCGGCCTGGCCTTGCCCTTCAGTACCATAGAATAAATATCATCCATTCTACGATCACCGTCCACTTCCACCTTGACACTGAGCACTCCTTCGGAAGCGCCTCTGAGCATTGCAAGAATTCTATGGGACGGGGCTTTTGAAAGATTTTCAGAGAAATCGAACCAACTGCGGTATTTCTGCACCTCATCCGAGTCAGGGTCCTTAGTTTTTGCGAGTTTGACAGCGATACGGCCGTACTTCATATAATCGGAGCGCAGACGACTGCGCACAGGAGCAGATTCCGCTATCCACTCCGATATGATATCCCTGGCTCCTGAGAGAGCATCATCCTTATCTGCCACATCAGGGGAAAGGTATTTTTCAGACTCTTTTTCCGGATTAATATTCTTGCATTCATAGAGGCTTGCAGCCAATGGTTCCAGTCCTTTCTGCCGTGCTACGGATGCTCTGGTTTTTCTTTTGGGCCGATAAGGGAGATATATGTCTTCCAATACCTGCGAATCAATGCAGGATTCTATTTTGTCCTTCAGTTCCGGTGTAAGAACGGCTTGTTCTTCAAGGGATTCCAAAATGGACTTTTTTCTTTTGTCCAATTCCAGATAACGCTGCCACTGATATTTAACCTCTGACACCTGAGTATCATCGAGTGCACCGGTGCGTTCTTTTCTATATCTGGAAATAAAGGGGACCGTGGAACCTTCTTCCAAAAGTTCAATACAATGCTCCACCTGCCAGGCAGAGACACCCAAAGATGAACAAATGCTGTTTATATATAGTTTTTCCATACTCATCGATATAAGTGATTATTCCTGAGACATCTCACGAAGTCTGCTCCGATATGACGAAAATATCTTGGATTTGGAAACGAAACCAAGATAATGCTTGTCTCTGTCCAGTACAGGCAGATTCCACGCCCCGGTCCTTTCGAATTTTTCCATTACACTCTCCATTTTTTCGTCTTCAAGTATGTAGTCGGGAGACATTCTCATCAGATTATATGCGAAGAGACTCTCATACTTGCTAGTATCAAACATTATCTGGCGGATGTCATCCAATGAGATATAACCCTGGAATGCTCCTTTCGCATCCACTACGGGGAAAAGGTTTCTTTTGGAGTGTTCCACTGCCTTGACCATTTCTCCGAGAGAATCCTCCATTTCGAGGGTGATGAAGTCTTTTTCGACCAGTGAAGAGGTCTGAAGGAGAGTCAGAACAGCGGAATCACTATCATGAGTCAGCAATTCCCCCCTCTTAGCCAGACGTTTCGAATATATGGAATAAGGTTCGAATATTCTGATGGTAGCATAAGATACCAGAGAAGTGATAATCAAAGGCATCAGAAGACTGTATCCACCAGTTATCTCCGCTATGAGGAAAATGGCCGTCATAGGAGCTGCCATTACTCCGGCCATCAATCCGGCCATCCCCACAAGAACAAAATTGGCCTGAGGCAATGTATGAATTCCCGTCAGATTGACAGACTCAGCCACCACGAATCCCGCCAGTCCACCTACTATCAGGGTAGGACCAAATGTTCCTCCCACACCTCCTCCGGCATTGGTGAAAGACATAGCGAATACCTTTAAAAACATCACGAGGAAGAAAAACAAAAGGAAACACCAGCCGTGTTCCATCGAATCCGGCATTATGTCTGTAAATCTGATTCCGTCAGAGACTCCGGAAGGATTCCCGTTCAGCAATTGGGAAAGACTGTCGTATCCTTCACCGTGCAGAGGGGGGAAGAAGTAAAGAAGCAGTCCCAAAGACGCAGAACAGAGCAGCCATCTCAGGAAAGAATTTTTTACGGAATGTATCCTGTCCTCCAGAAACATTGTCATTCTTATGAAATAGATGGATACGAAACCGCAGAACAGCCCCAGCAGAATGTAATAGGGCACATTACCCATCAGAAAGTCATCTGTGGTACTGGAGAAGGAAACATCATTGCCTTGAAAAAGGTAGGACATCGCAGCCGCAGTCACCGAAGAGGTCAGCAGCGGCAGGATGGATTTGGCGGAAATATTGAACAGCAGGATTTCAAGAGTGAACAATATTCCGGCCATCGGAGCCTTGAATATACCTGCAACGGCTCCTGCAGCGCCACAACCCAGAAGAATGGTCATATTCCTATAGGAAAGTCCCATCTTCCTCCCTATGTTCGACCCGATGGCCGCTCCCGTATAGACTATCGGGGCCTCTGCACCCACCGAACCACCGAACCCTATGGTAAGGGATGATGTCAGTATAGAGGTGAATGTATTGTGCGGACTGATTCTGGATTCCTTTTTAGATATTGCATACAGAACCTTGGTCACTCCGTGAGAGATATCATCCTTTATCACATATTTGACCAACACCAGAGAAATCAGCATACCGATACCCGGAAGAATCAGAAGCCAGGGAATGTCCGCATTCAAAGCGTCCAGGTGTGCGAGTCCCTTGCTGATAAAATTAATCAACGACTTTAGAATCACGGCGGCAAGACCGCTGCCAAGTCCCGTCAAAAATGCGAGAATCAGCAAAAGCTGATTCTCTGAAATCTTCCTGGTCCAAGGACTCCTTATCGTCCTTATCCGCATTATTCGTCGTCTGAATCGGAGTCGGCGGGCAGGTTTTCAGTTCCATCATCGGGAAATACGTCATTTCCATTGTCTTCCCCTTCCGACTGTTCTTCCTTGAATATTTCCTTTTCAGCCTCATCATAGTCATCCACCTTGACAGGCATTTTAATCAGATATACAGTATCTTCAGTGGTAAGAGGAATGGCAGTGAAAGATGTTCCGTCCGGTTTCTCTATAGAGATGAGGTCTTCCATATAATCGGAATAACCTTTAGGATACTTTTCCTTGAAAATGTCCTGCAATATCTCTGACATTTTTTCGTAACTGACAATGACTCTCCTTGGCATAACTATATGTGCTATGATTTCAGATGCAATAATAATTTATTTTTTTGACTTGCGTGAAAAAAAACAAGATTTCTGTCTTTTCTTCGCTTCCTGATGGCGTTCCACGAACAAATCTCCACCGTTTATAGGGTTTATTCCAGTATAAAACATCACGGAAGAGGCCGTCATCGGTGTAGGGGTAAAATCCTGAACCTGCTCCAGGGAAACATCCTCCAGTGCTCTGTTTCGGGAGAGATTCTGCATATCCTTCAACGTGCATCCCGGGTGAGAGGAAATGAAATATGGAACAATCTGATATCTCAGTCCCTCTTTCCTGATAAGTTCCATAAATTCAGACTTAAGGCGGACAAATAAAGCAAACGGCGGCTTGTTCATCAATTGAAGAACGTGATTTTCCGTATGTTCCGGAGCCACCTTGAGCCGGCCGGAGGTATGTTTTACCACCAGTTCCCTGAAATACGGGTAAGAAGTCTCGTCCAACCAGCCATTTTCATCAAGAAACAAATCATACCTGATACCGCTTCCTATGAAACTGTGCCTGACACCTTTTACATTGTCGATACGGGCATACAAATCCAATAAGCTCGAATGAGAATGCAGCAGATTCGGGCATCTCTTCGGAGAAAGGCAGGATTTGCGTACGCATTTGGCACATTTCGACAAATCCTTGCCGTGCATTCCATACATATTCGCAGTAGGTGCCCCCACATCCGATATCACTCCGTGAAATTCCGGATGCGCCACCAATGTTTCCACCTCTTTCAATATCGATTCTTCGGAACGGTTCTGAATAAATCTCCCCTGATGGGCGGCGATGGTACAGAAAGAACATCCCCCAAAGCATCCACGATGGATATTGATGGAATTCTTTATCATATCGAAGGCAGGGATTCTCTTTCCCCTATATCGTGGATGAGGCATTCTGGTATAAGGAAGATTCCAGAATGAATCCATTTCCTCTTCAGTAGCGGGCGGATATGGAGGATTCACTTTCACGAAGAACTCACCGGAAGGTTCCACTAAAGTGGACGGCGACATTCTGTTGGCCTCCCTCTCGATTATATCGAAATTTTCAGCGAAAGAACGCTTGCTACTGAGGCACTCTTCATAAGAATGGAGAAGAATGGCATCCGAAGCATTATTTTCGGAAAGCAGGACTGCTGTCTGCGGTATATCATCCAAAGGAAGTCCCGCAGAGATTCGGCGGGCTGTTTCAATGACAGACCTCTCCCCCATCCCGTATATCAGGACATCAGCCCCGCTTTCCGACAGGATGGATGGAAAGAGAGAATCACTCCAATAGTCATAGTGTGTGAAACGACGCAGGGACGCCTCTATCCCGCCTATTACCAAAGGAACGTCAAGATAAAGTTTCTTTAATATTCCGCTATATGTTCTGACAGCATAATCCGGTCTGTAGCCGGCCCGTCCTTCGGGAGTGTAGGCATCATCACTGCGCAGTCTTTTGTTGGCAGTGTAATGATTGACCATTGAATCCATCGCACCGGAGGTGACGGCGAAGAACAGACGAGGCCTGCCCAATTTACGGAAATCCCTCAGGTCATCCTGCCAGTTCGGCTGGGGGACGACAGCCACACGCCACCCTTCGCGTTGAAGGATTCTGGCTATAACGGCAGCTCCGAAAGATGGATGGTCGATAAACGCATCCCCACAAAACAGAATCACATCGATGTAATCCCATCCCAGCGCCGACAGCTCCTTGACGGAACTGGGAAACATATAATTTTCCGCCTGCACTGTCTTGTAGCCGCTACATCCTTTCGGGTAATGTGATTCCGAGTATCCACATAGCCTTGACCAGCACCTTTGCTATCACGCTGATGAGCATCAGGCGCATAGCGCGAATTTCAGAGTTCTCCTCCTTGAGAATGGTCACATCGTGATAATACTGGTTGAATTCCTTGGCCAGTTCATATGAATAATTAGCCACAAGTGCCGGTGAATGGGCTTGTCCCGCCTCAAGGATTTTACCGGGGAATGAGTTCAGAATTTTGATTATCTCTATTTCCTTCGGCAATATGGGATTTGAAGGCAGGAGTGCGGGACGGAATCCTGCTTCTTCCGCCTTCCTGAGAATAGACTTTATGCGGGCGTGGGTATATTGTATGAACGGACCAGTATTTCCATTGAAATCAATGGATTCCTTCGGATCGAAAAGCATCGTTTTCTTTGGGTCCACTTTGATGATAAAATATTTCAATGCGCCCAGACCAAGCATTCTGAAGAGTTCATCCTGCTCTTTTTCGTCCATCCCATCAAGTTTTCCGAGTTCCAGAGACGTTTCCCTTGCCGTATTGTACATTTTTTCTATCAAATCATCGGCATCCACGACAGTTCCTTCACGGGATTTCATCTTACCCTCAGGCAGTTCTACCATTCCGTATGAAAGATGATAGATGGCATCCGACCAGTCGAAGCCCAGTTTTTTCAGAATGAGCTTAAGCACTTGGAAGTGATAGTTCTGTTCATTTCCCACCACATATATCATTTCATCCAGTTTGAACTCTTCGAAACGTTTCTCAGCAGTTCCAAGGTCTTGAGTCATATAGACAGATGTTCCGTCGCTCCTGAGCAGAAGTTTTTCGTCCAGTCCGTCTCCCGAGAGGTCACACCATACTGAGCCGTCTTCGCGGCGATAAAGGACTCCGCTATCAAGTCCCTTCTGTACCAAAGATTTGCCGAGCAGATAAGTCTGCGATTCATAATAAATCTTGTCGAACTCTATGCCGAGACTGCGGTAGGTGCTGTCAAATCCGTCATATACCCATCCGTTCATTTTTTTCCAGAGCGACACGGTCTCCTCATCTCCCTTTTCCCATTTCACCAGCATTTCCTGTGCGGCCTTCAGTATCGGAGCACGCTTGCCGGCCTCTTCCTCACTGATTCCTTCATTATCCATCAGTTCCCTAACCTCGTCCTTGTAAAGATCGTTGAACTTCACGTAACAGTCTCCCACCAGATGGTCCCCTTTCTTCCCGACGGATTCCGGCGTAGCACCATTAAAAGCTCTCTGCCAGGCTATCATTGACTTGCAGATATGAATTCCCCGGTCGTTTACGAGATTCGCCTTGATGACATTATTGCCGCAGGCGGCAAGCAGACGTGAAACGGAAGCGCCAAGAAGGTTATTGCGCACATGTCCGAGATGAAGAGGTTTGTTAGTATTAGGGGATGAAAACTCCACCATAATGGTTTTGCCGGTAGGAGCAGCCTGTCCGAAATCGGAATCTTCAGCAATGGAAGAAAACACCCCGTTCCAGTAAGATGTGGACAATTTGAGGTTAAGGAAACCCTTTACGACATTATATGACTCTATTTCGGCGACATTTTTTTTCAAGAATGCCCCTATTTCCTCTGCTGTGGCTTCCGGAGACTTATGGCTGGTTTTCAGAAAAGGGAAGGTCACCACTGTGACATCTCCCTCGAATTCTTTTCTGGTAGCCTGTATGGAGACAGGTAACTGAACGGCAGAAGCCCCATAAAGGGCTTCCAACGCATACTTGACTTTTTCAGTAATGAATGTTTCCTGATTTGTCATTGATTCTATGTCTTTTGTAGTTTATTTGAGACCTCTGTTCTTGAGAAGGGGATCCGTACCCGGTTCCTTGCCACGGAATTTCACATAGAGATTCATAGCATCCTCCTGTCCGAACCTGGCCAGAATTTCATATCTGTATTTGTGAGCGGTTTCTGAATCGAATATATCACCGCTTTCCTTAAATGCTTCATAAGCATCGGCATCGAGAACTTCTGCCCACAGATAACTGTAATAACCTGCCGTATATCCACCGGTGAACGTATGCTGGAAAACTGTACTTCTGTATCTGGAAGGAATCTGGGAAAGTATTCCCCTGTCAGA
>JAZUEO010000183.1:0-13984 GCA_045640205.1 Candidatus Coprenecus sp.
CTATGAACAGAATGGCCGCAAGGTAGAGCCACAGTATTTTATTATTGCTTTTCTTTCCAGGCATAAGAAATTCTAAATATCTATCGGTATCAACTTATAAAAATCTATAATCTTCAATTGGAAGACAAACTGATACAGTGACTGATAATACTCCGACTGGGCCGCAGCACACTTGGTCCGCGCCACTATGTAGTCAGTACTGTTCAATGCGCCCGCATTGAATTTGCCTTCGGTAAACTTCAGAGTTTCCTCCATCGAATCCATATTGACCTTGGATGCCATCAATTTTTCGTAGAAACTTTCCGCGTCCGCCACCGCCTGCTGAATGTCTTTATACAGATTCTGATGGTTTATTTCCAGTTCTATCTCCTGATTCTTCACATTCAGTCTGGCGTTCCGCACATTGCAGGCAACATTCCACCCATTGAAAATAGGAATGGTAAGACTGAAACCCAAGGTAGGATTTATATTATTGTTAATCTGGTCATAATATGGATACGACTTCCCGTCCCTCCCCTGTGCGGTGGTGGAAAAATATGAGCCGTATGATGCTGACATCGAAATCGTGGGATAATATTTTCCCTTCGCAGCCTTAAGGTCCACCTTACTCTTTTCCAGCGACAGTTCCGCCATTCTGATAGAAGGAAGTGCCACGGCGGCCTGATACAGTTCATCTGAATTCTGCACTTCATATCGGGACACGTATTCTGCCAGAACAGAAGAATCCGGGATGGCGATTTTAACTTTCTTTTCATACTGAAGATCCAGAAGCTGCATCAGGTTAAGCATATTTTTCCTCAAATCGGCAGATGAGGATACTACTCTGGAACGTTCAGAGGCCACTTGCGATTCCATATCCAGAAAAGCCGAATATGGCTGACTGCCTGCTTCATACAGTATTTTGGTCCTGTCTCTCTGCTGGGTAATGGAAATAAGGTTGGCCTTCGAGCTTTCCAGCAGTTTGTCGGAAAGAAGTACCTGAAGGTATGCTCTGGCTATCTGAACGGCAAGTTCATACTTGAGCTTTTCAACATTCCTGATGGAAATCTCCTTGGCCATAGCACTGCTTTTGAGGTTGAAATGTTTTGACAAACCGTCAAGGAGATAAATCGACGCACCTATGGAACCGCTGACATTCTGGGAAAATGTATTGTTAAGAATGGTCAGGTCCTTCAAATCCACGGAACGTCCCCAGTTCAGATTGTCATTGACATAGGCATTGAAATTAGGGATAAATGCCAACTTGCTCTTCTTCAGCAGGTTCTCATTTCTCATCACTTCCACGTCGGCCTGACGCAGCTGCAGATTGTTTTCACAGGCATAGTCTATGCACTGACGCAATGTCCATTCCTTTTCCTGAGCATTCAGGTTCAGGAAATGTCCAACGACAGAAAACGTCAGAATGAAAAATATCAAGCGTTTCACAATACTTTCAGAAATTGATGCAAATATAAGAAGCTGTTTTGAAATATATAAAAAAATCGGACACCTGCACCGAGACGCCGAAAACAGGTATCCGATTCCAAATCATCAGAATGACGCAGATACGCGCAATTCTCCTATTTTGTCAAACAATTTCTGTATGGTACCCACCAAATGGCCGACAAGACGTCCGATTTCGCGGGCGGTATCCTCCATACTCGTTCCACCGACTACTCTGACAGCTTCATCGGTATTCAATACTGAAAATTTCTTATTCATAACTTAATTCTTTTACATTGTCCTACCTTGTGGCTTCTGCCAAACCTGCCTGATACCCTTCCAGAAAGGCATCAACACATCCTGAAAAGTCCGCTATGATTCTTATCATCCGTGCCACAGTCCGCACTACCCCAACAATCTTCTGAAGGCTTCCCCCTTCCACGGTCATCATCCCATTCCGATCAAGGAATTCAAACCCTTCATAACATGGATTCATTTTTCTTTCCATAACAAATAATGATTAAGTGATTAATAAATTGGTTTTATCTACATCAATGATTCTGTCCGCTGCAGTCAGACAAACTTCATCGTGTGTTATCATAATAATGGTCATTCCTTTTTCCGCCAGAGATTTCAAAAGGCATAGAATCCTTTCTCTACCTTCCACGTCGATGGCAGCGGTAGCTTCATCGAGAATCAATATTCCTGATTTCCGGCACAAGGCCCTGGCCAGCGCCACTTTCTGCCTCTCTCCACCGGAAAGACGGCAGCCACCTTCTCCCACCTCAGACATAATGCCATCAGGAAGTCTCCCCAAGGTTTCTGAGAGTCCGACCTCCACACATCGGGATGCGACAGATTGCAAATCGGTCTTTTCCCTTTCAGGAGAGATATTGTCAAGGATGGAACCGGAGAACAATTCCGCTTTCTGCGGAACAAGCGAGACGAAGCGTCTCCAAGAACGTGTATCGAACTTTCTGATATCCGTTCCTCCCATACTTATGCATCCTTGATATGAATCATGACATTTCATCAACAGCATCGCCAAAGTACTCTTGCCGCATCCGTTCCCTCCTGTGACGGCAGTGACGGAGCCTTTCGTGAAAACGGCATTGAAACATTCGAACAGTGGGGCTCTCCCCGGATAGGAAAACGAAAGATTTTCAATCCTTACGTCACCTGCATACTCCTGCGGTTCAACACCTTGCTCATCGGAGTTTTCGGAGTCCATATCAAGGACTTCAAAAAGCCTCTCCGCCGCTATCGTGGCCTGCGTAATTTCATTGTTTCCTTCTATCAGTGAATTTACCGGGGATGTAAAGAATGAAGTGATGGTATAGAACGACATCATTTCACCCGGAGTAAGACCGTCACTGAAAACCATCAGAGCGCCTGCCACCAGTACAGCATAGGTCAACAACCTCGCCAATGTATCCGACGCCACTGCAAACCCTGCGATATATTTTCCGCTACGCCAGCTTTCGGCTACAAACGATTCATACTTTTCGGCCAAACGGGAATGGAACAATTCTTCCCAGCCATTGAAGCGTACAGTTCTGACCGCTGAAATAGTTTCCACCGCTGCGGAATCGAATGCGGCATTGCTTTCTATCACTTTCCGGTTAAGCTTGCGTTCTATGGTCACGGAAAATCTGTAAAGAACGGCATATATTGGTATATACAATGTTACCACGAAAGCCAATTTCCAGCAGAAAGTGAACATCAAGATAAAGGACACCATCAATGTCAATATGCAGACGCATATCATCATTAGCCTAATAATCAAGAAATTACGTATCCTATACACATCTTTTATCCTTGACATCACCTCTCCTGTACTCCTGAAAGTAAAAAAAGAAAGAGGAAGCGACAGAACCTTTCTGATGTATTTGCCGACCAGACTGGAATCGGTTTCCAATCCTGCCTTTACAGTCAATATCGTCCGGACATAGCCTATGACAAAAGAGGTTCCCGTCATAAGCAACAAGGCGAAAGCGAATATTTTCAGCATACCGGCATTTCCATTTGGAATCGCGACATCCACCAATTGCTGAATGAATATCGAAACACTCAGGCCTACCACTATATACACCAATGCTCCGGCAAAAGCCAGCATCAATTCGCCTTTACATAGAGAAAGCACATTGAAGCACTCTCTCCAAATTTTTACGGAACGGTCCTCCTTACGAAATTCTCCCGAAGGAGAAAGCGTTACGAGATATCCGCTCCACTGCGCCATAAAGTCATCTTTGGACATACTCACCACTTTTCCCAAGGCCGGATCCATAATTCTGCATTCATTATCCTTCCACATATACAGCACTATAAAATGAAGCCACCCGTTCTTACCTTCGAAATGCACAATGGCAGGAACATCCAGGGAAGAAAGCACTTCCCAGTTTTTCTCCTTCGCTTTCAAAGCGGCTGCCATAAGGCCGAGATGCTGTGAGCCATCGACGATACCCTGCAGATTGGTTCCTGTTTCCGAAGTACCGCACAAATCCCTGACAGTACTTATGGGAAGGTATTTCCCGTAATACGCACAAACGGAAGCCAGGCAGGCTGCGGCACAATCCCTTTCGTCCTGCTGCCGTATTTCTATTCTGCTACCATATGTTTTCATAAGACCCATCACTCACTAAAGTAAAAATACAAGGGCACGCCACCCGCTACCAAAGAAAGAAGCAGTGAGACTATATAGACTGCCAGTAACAGACGTGACGTTTCAG
The DNA here is from genome assembly GCA_045640205.1 of Candidatus Coprenecus sp. Lineage (GTDB taxonomy): Bacteria > Bacteroidota > Bacteroidia > Bacteroidales > UBA932 > Minthomonas. The sequence goes on from JAZUEO010000183.1 coordinate 4,152, forward strand.
GAATTACATTTCTTTTCCGCATAACTTTCTCTCCGTTTTTTTTGCAAAAATCGGAAATGAGACAGCAAGCGCCGTAAAAAGAGAACTATTTGTTTACGACGATGACAAGGTGCTGAACGCGGAAATTTTAGAATAATTGTTTCAAATAAGGAAACAACTTGTCAACTGCCGTCAGAATCGGCCCGGCAAGTTTGGAATCAGATATCCAGTTTCCTCCCGTACCGGGAAACCAATTCTGATTCACATATTTCAAAATATGCAAGAGAACTCCTACAAGAAGGATTCCGACTGCCATAGACAGGATGATTCCCAGAAGCCGGTTTATCCAATTGACAGACACTGCAGTAAAAACAGATTCCAGCAGACGGCTTATCAGCGATGCAAGCAGAAGTGTCGCTACCAATATAAGCACGAATGATATAATCTTCGCAACACTGTCCGACATTTTGCCCCATTTCACTATGAAGCCCGAACAAGCGGGAGAAAAACGATATGCAAGATATAAGCCGAGGAAAAGTCCTACGATTCCGCCCACTTGACGCACAATCCCGTTTTTAGCGCCCACGAATATGCAGACACATAGAAATATAATGATTATGACGTCAATGGCGACCACTATGAATGCGGATTCTTATTTGACAGCTTTTGAAATCACCGTTTCTATCTGATCCATATCGACATCTCCCTTATAGAGCATATCTCCATTCTGATTCATCACATATGCGAACGGGAGATTGGAAACGTAATACAGCGGTATGCAGGCCGATTGCGAAGCTCTGGTATCGATGACGGAAATCCACTTTATGTCCTGATTCTTTACAGACGAAGCCCATAAAGTTTTATCCGCTTCCAGAGCCACTTGATAGATTTCAAAACTCTTGTCGTGGAATTTGGAATACAGATTCTTCAGTTCCGCATTCATTACTTGAATATTCGCAAGTTCAGAATTCCAGAAAAGAAGGAGAATCACCTTTTCCTTAACTTCAGAAAGGAGACGCTGTTTGCCATCGATATCGGGAAGGGATATTTCCGGAAACGAAACTACCGGAGCATCAGTTATCATATGGTCGAGTTCTTTCCTCGCACGCTTTAATTCGATTTCATTCCCGAGGGATACGACATAGGGGGACTGTGGATACAATATGGACAAGGTATCGTAAACGCTCTGCATCAGGTAGGCATCATTGTCATCTCCGAAAACAGGAACATCGAAAACTTTTCTGAACAGGACAGGGATATTGGCCATCGATGCGGGAGAAGTCATCACGCGCTTGATTGACTGCTTTTTGAAAGCGATATAATGCTTTGCAATATCAGTCTGCATCTGTTTTATCTCACTAGGATCATTCATTTCAGACAGTGCTTTCGTCTTGCTTGAAATTTGCTTGAAGAATTCGGCATATTCCTGTTCTATCGCATTGAAAAGAACTGACTCTTCGGAACCTGCCACGGACCATTCATCAAGATTCACCTCAGCATTCTGTCCGGATGACAGAATCAGTGCCACTCTGTTTTTTCCGGGCACTTCCACATAATAGAAATCAGGAGTGGAAGGAACGCAGGTAAGTTCACACACTGCTTTTCCACCTTTGATGTAAAGGGTATCAATCGTCTGTAACTGATTAAGATTAAGCTTGTTGACAAGCACCTGCGTACTATCGGGAAAAGATGAGGCAGTGATATTCAAAACGCTCTTGTCCGCTGTGTTGCAAGAAAAGACAAACGAAGCGACAAATACGATGAAAAGTATTTTTTTCATAGAGTTACAGCAATTTTTCATATTCGGAAGCGATTGACCCGGCTATGGCAGCGAAACGTTCAGGGGAAAGTTTCAATTTGGCTTTTCTGAAATCCATATCACCCTCACTCTGAAGGGGAACGAGGTGGATGTGTGCGTGTGGCACTTCCATTCCCAAGACTGCCACACCTATTCTCTTGCAGGGAATGGCGACCTGAACGGCTTTGGCGACTTTGGACGCAAAATTCCACAATCCCTCATACTCCGACTGAGGTATGTCGAAAATATAATCGGTTTCATTCTTGGGAATTACCAGAGTGTGCCCTTCCATCAGAGGAGCAATATCCAGAAATGCATAATACTTGTCTGTCTCAGCCACCTTATAGGATGGTATTTCACCGGAGACAATGCGGGAAAAAACAGATGCCATAGATCAAAGGGATATGGAAAGAATTTGAAATTTCATAATACCTGAAGGAACGCTGACCTCTACGATTTCATCTACTTTATGTCCAATCAATGCCTTGGCAATGGGGGTACTGACCGCCATTTTCCCTTCACGCAGATTAGCTTCGCTCTCACCGACGATGGTATATTCCATCGTCGCTCCGTTTCCGAGGTTTTTGATTTTCACCTTGGTCAACATCTGTACCTGGTCAGTAGATATTTTGGATTCATCTATGATGCGTGCATTCGCGATAGTGGTTTCCAATTTCGTTATTTTGAGTTCGAGAAGGCCCTGAGCCTCCTTGGCTGCATCATATTCAGCATTTTCAGAGATATCACCCTGCGCACGGGCTTCCTCTATCTGCCTTGAAATAACTGGTCTTTGACTTTCCAGCTGAGAAAGTTCTGCTTTCAATTTTTCCAGCCCTTCTGCTGTTACATAATGAATATCCGGCATATTATCTGTCTGTTAAGGAATGATTAACAAATAACTAAATTCAAAAAAAGTAAAACAAAAGAGAATCCCGATTACCGGGACCCTCGTTGGACACAAAGATAATCAATTTTCAGAAATTCTTTTCAAAAAAATTATTTGTGTTTCCGGTTTTAAATTTCCATCGCCTCCACATAACCGTATTCCGTTAAATTTGACCTCGCATTCCGCTTCGCGGCAATGGTCCTCATCACATAATCTAATCTGATAATGCCCTGCCGATGGGAGCAGTTTTATACCTCCCGCCAAATCGCCATATCGAACAGACCATTCATAGCCAAGCAGTCTTGAGGCCTGTTGAAAATTCCCTTCCAAGAGAAGAGAGCGGATTACAGTGGAACTCACGTGGGATGTGGCCACTTCGAATTCCTTCACTATCGAAACTCTGAGTCCGCAACTTTCAGCCACTGCCATCAATTCCTGGCCTGAGAGTTTTTCCCGCCCCAAGCGATGGTCATATCCGATTACAAGAGTGGAAAGATGATATTCCTTCACCAATATTTCCGAAATGAATTCCTTTGCCGTCATCCGGCTCAAATCCCTCGTGAACGGAATGACACCGACATATTGAATACCACATTCTTTAATCAAGTCCGTTTTCTCTTCGAGGGTATTCAAAAGTCTCAATTCCTTGGATGTGGAATCCAAGAGGTATCGGGGATGGGGCCAAAAAGTGATAACGCCACTTTCCGAACCTGTTTCCGATGCTATTCTGACGATTTCACGAAGAACAGCCCTGTGACCGGAATGAACTCCGTCAAAAAACCCAGTCGCAGCGACTAAAGCCATTTTACAAGTTCGAAGTCCTGACGATGAGGCAACAAATCATTTTTCGCAAATATTCTCGTGGCTATCTGGTATGTTCCCGTCTGTTCCGGAATGATATCCAAACTGAAATGAGCCACCCCTTCGCGGCAGTATTCAAGCAAGTATGTATTGTGTTTGTGAATGTGCAGTTTACCTTTGCCGTCCCAAGTTACGGTCACATCCTCCACTCCGATATCCTCAGGATTCAAATCACCGACGAACAAGTCCAATTCCGTATGGGTAGTCATACCCAATTCGAAACTGTATCTCATCAAGTCATTGGTCTTATCCGCGGAAACCACTTCTATCTGCGACCACCCGCGACGTATTTTCTTCTTCCAGAATGCCAGTTCACGGGCCATGGCGAAATCATTTGCCATAAGTCCGCGAGAACGCTTGTACAGAGGTTCATAGTACTGACGGATGTAATCGCCAAGCATACGGTTGGTCGTAAAATTGCAAGCTACCTTGGCGATGGTATTCTTGATGATTCTTATCCATTCCTTCGAGTAGCCGAGTTTTCTGTCGCTATTGTAGAATTTGGCCGTAATGTCATTCTCGATGATGTTATAGATGGTGGCAGCATCCAATTCATCCTGATAATTCTGGTCATCATAAGTGCGCTCCATAGGAAGTGCCCATCCGGCATCTTTCTTATAACCTTCAACCCACCATCCATCGAGAACGGAAAAATGCATTACACCGTTCATAACCGCCTTCTCCCCGGATGTTCCAGAAGCTTCGAGAGGTCTGGTAGGGGTATTCATCCATATATCCACACCTTGAACCAGATACTTGGCCAGATTGATATCGTAATTCGGCACGAACACTATCTTACCTATGAACTGCGGCATCTTGGATATCTCAACTATTCTCTTTATCAAATCCTGTCCGCCACGGTCAGCGGGATGAGCTTTTCCGGCATACAGGAACTGAACGGGGTGTTCCGGATTATTCACGATTTCATTGAGTCTGTCCAAATCACGGAAAAGCAGATGAGCCCTCTTGTATGTGGCGAAACGGCGGGCAAACCCTATGGTAAGTACGTCATCACGCAGCGTCTTCACGATTTTCACCTGCTGCTGGGGAGAATAATGATTGGTCGCGGAAGGATCGGAAATACGTTTCCTGACCTGTTCTATCAGTCTCTTCCTGAGTTTTGTCCTGATTTTCCAAATCTCACTGTCTTCCACTTCATAAATACCCTCAAAGCATTTTTTATCGTAGTGGTGTGTATGGAAATCTTCACCGAACACTTTTGCATGGACGGTCTTCCACTCAGGAGCGGTCCACGTGGCATAATGCACACCGTTGGTAACATATCCCACGTGAAGTTCTTCCGGCAGATAGCCTGGCCACAGCGGAGCAAGTATATCCTGTGACACTTTGCCGTGAAGCCACGATACTCCATTGATTTCCTGCGAGATATTGGAGGCAAGATAACTCATGGAGAACTTCTCGTTATGGTCATTGGCATTGACGCGTCCAAGTCCCATGAATGTGGTCCAATTGGTTTTCATCTTGTCCGGAATATGGGACATATAGATTCGCAGAAGGTCCTCGTCGAATGCATCGTGTCCGGCAGGAACGGGTGTATGGGTCGTAAACAGTGAAGACGAGCGGACTATTTCCATAGCCTCTGCGAACGAAAGATTGTCCCCGTTCACATATTCACGTATTCTTTCCAGTCCGGTAAATGCCGCATGTCCTTCATTACAATGGTATATATCCGCCTTGATGTTCAATGCACGCAAAGCCCTGATACCACCGATACCGAGAAGTATCTCCTGCTTGAGACGATTTTCCCAATCACCGCCGTAAAGATTATAGGTAATCTGACGGTCTTCCGGGAGATTCGCATCGAAATCGGTATCCATCAGGTACAATTCCGTTCTCCCCACATCCACTCTCCACAGACGGGCATAAACGTTACGACCTGGCATCGCTACGGAAACGGTCACCCATTTGCCTTCTGCATCACGTACGGCGACAGCAGGAATTTTCATAAAATCCTGCGGCACATAATCGGAAACCTGCTCGCCTTGTGCTGTCAGTTTCTGATTGAAATAACCGTATCTGTAGAGAAGACCTATGCCGGTCATATTTACGTTCATATCACTGGATTCCTTGAGATAATCTCCTGCCAGAATTCCAAGTCCTCCCGAATATATCTTGAGTGAGGGGTCAAGACCATATTCCATACAGAAATACGCGATGGAAGGGTTCTTCCGATGTTTCTTTTCCTCCATATATGAGGCAAAACTGGCGGCTACAGCATCCAGTCTCGCGAGGAAGGATGCATCCTTCTCCAATTTCCTGTAATCGTTCAAGGTCAGCAGGTCGAGAAGCGCGATGGGATTCTTATGAACGGAAAGCCATTTTTCATAGTCTATGCTTTCGAAAAGCTCTATGGCTTCCTGATTCCAGCACCACCACAGATTCTTGGAAATAATATCCAGCGCCTGAAGTCTTTCAGGCAGAATTCTGCTTACTGTTACGCTTTTCCAATTCGGTTTTGAGGACTCCTTTTCATCATCAGCTGCATCCTCCTGAAGATATGAATAGGTATAGTTCTTTTCCCCTATCCTCTTGAGTGACAGTTCGTACGCCTTCTTGTAATATACTATGATATTATTCCAAAGGGCCACCTTGGCCACCTTGGCGGCATTGTTCTTCAACGCAGTCATCTCTTCTTTCACGAGCGAAGACATCTCCATTATTCTTCCCGCGACTTTTTCAACCACCTCAGCATAATTGTTATCATTTCTGGGTATGACTGTCACGGAAGGATGCCCCATATCGTAATTTTCGCTTACCCACATACCGTAACCGGTAAGAGTCGTGGTTATGGTAGGAACTCCCATAGCCACTGATTCAAGCGGAGTGAATCCCCACGGTTCATAATAAGAAGGGAATACCGTCAAATCCATTCCCGAGAGCAGTTCCAGATATGTCTTGTTGAACACTCCGTCGGTTCCGTCAAGATTTGCGGGAACGAGAAAAGCTTTTACCCTGTCTTCGGCCGAATTATCGATGCCGGCAGCCGCCAAAGCCTTCAGGATACGGTCAGAGCCGGAATCACTTACGGAATGGGTGACATTGGAACCGGAAAATTCCCTGACAGGACCATTGTTTACGGAAGGAGTCATTATGAAGGCCAGTATCGTTCTGCCGTCATAGGCAGATGCCTTAATCTGACCAAGAGAATCGATAAAGGCATCTATCCCCTTCGTTTTCATCTCATTCCTACCGCTGATACCTATGATGAAGGGATTTTCATATCGGATACCTGTCATCTTCTCCGCCAATGAGACAAGAATTTCGCGCCCCTGTGCAGCCATTGATTTTGAATTTTCAGGCACCATACTGCTGTCATATCCGTTAGGTGTCAGCAAGTCGGGTTTCCTGCGCAGAATCTGCGCACATTCAGATGCGGTTATAGAACTTACCGCGGTGAATACATCAGCATTCTCCGCCGAACGCTGTTCGAGGGAATGCATAGCCATTATATTGAACCAACGCGCCTTATCGTCTCCATTGATGTCCGCCATTTCAGAATACAAGGGCACGCCGTTTGATGCAAGGCAACGTCCCACTACAGTGGCGTGCGTGGTGAACACTGTAGCCACCGGCAGCTTTTTCTGCTTGAGATAAAGAATGCCGGCACCTGTCATCCATTTATGGAATTGGGCCACCACCTTCTTCGTCCTGTCAATATTGAACTGGAGAAAACTTTCGATTACCTTTCCTGCCGCATAACCGAACAATGCAGGTTCCACGAAATCCCATTGACCCGTCAGTGAATCCAGCTGGAAATCATTCCAGAACTGGGTCATTATTTCATTCTTCTTGGGGATAAACTGTGAAAAATCCACCAGAATAGTAACCGGTTTTCCGGGTACATTCCAGCGTCCCACACGTATTCGAAGGCCATTCTGAGCTGCATAGAGACGCCAGGAACGGAACAGTATTCCATCCTCCTCGAATTCGGGATTGTTTTTAGTATCCATCCAGATATCCGGACCGATAAGAATGTGACGATTCTTTAAATCTTCAGAGAGGTATTTGGCCTTGGTCGCCAAAACGGTATGAATCCCTCCTATCTTGTTACATACTTCCCAACTTACCTCGAAAAGATAATCGGGAAGAGAAGTAATTTCTGCCATGTTTTCGTTGTTATTATCAGTTTTGTTTCAGTTTCTTGTCAACCCGCAGGACGAAATCGCTCAACACGTTCATATAATTGATGAAAGCCTCGTAGGGAGAATCGTATGGATTGAAATAGTTATGAACCGCCCCGTCCGAGAAGAACTTGGTGCACATATAGTAGAAATGGTCACTCTCCTGCAGTTTAAGGTACTCCCTGCTCAATGTTTCGTCTTCTGCAGCCAGTACTTTATCCGCTATGCCATAGCACTTGGTGAATGCCTCATTCTGCAATTCATTTCCCAACCAGGCCGTAACGTCCCTTTCTTCATCCGCCCAGGATATGGGGAAAGGCACATTGAGAGCAGCGACGCTCTCGTGTTTCTTTCCCACCTCCATAGGTGTAACGAATTCGAAATCGGTATTGGAGAATACTGCGGAAGGCAGATTTTTCATAAACTCAAAAATCCCAGTCTCGGTCTTCTGATGTTCACCGAAGGTTTCATAATCCATAAAAAGATTCACGATTTCACCCTCCTTGACTGCTTCGTTCAACCAGGACGTATATGTGTAAGCATCCAAAGGCCAGTTTTTCCAGGAACGGTCGGAAAATCTGAATGCCACGTCGTCACTCAGGACGAAATTCCTGAGCAGAATCTTCAACTTGGGGTCGATGGCATTCGAATAAATGAAATTCGGGGATTTCCAGCCCAATATGTGTTTCGCGCCTTCAGTCAGCATAACCTTGTATCCCATTGACGAAACCGTCTCACCTATTTTGTCCGAATATATCAGTTCCGTGTTCCGGAAAGCTTTCGGTTTTTTGCCGAAATACTTGTTGATGGCTTCGGAGTGAAGTTTGACTTGTTTCTTGAATTCAGCGACAGACACCAGTGACGAGAGTGAATGCGAATATGTTTCACCAAGGAATTCCACACAACCCGTAGCGGCCAGCTTCTGAAAACTTTCCAAGACTTCGGGAGCGAATTTTTCAAACTGTTCCAGTGCAGAACCTGAAATGGAAAATGACAGTTTGAATTTCTTTCCATTATCCTGAATGAGTTTCAACAGAAGTTCATTCATAGGCAGATAGCACTTCTGCGCCACTCTGCGTAGAATCGTCCTGTTGGCGAACTCATCGAAATAGTGAGAATCGACTCCTATGTCGAAAAACCGGTACTGTCTGAGTCTGTCAGGCTGATGTACCTGGAAATATAAACATATTGAAGGTTTCATATTTTGAACGATTATTATTTCTAAAACAAATTATCGGAGCATACTTTCATAGACACGGCTGATTTTCCGCGCCGCATCGTCCCATTTGAGTGCATCCACTTCATCTTTTCCCTCCCTGGCCGCGATCTTGGAAATGGCAGGATACTCCAGAAGGGCATAAATGGCATCGGCCATAGCATCAATGTCCCAGAAATCCACCTTAAGCGAATACTTCAGGACTTCAGCCACGCCGGACTGTTTGGAAATAATGGAAGGGACACCGCTCTGCATAGCTTCCAAGGGAGAAATACCGAAAGGTTCCGACACCGACGGCATCACATACACGTCAGAGAGCATAAACATCCTTTTTACATCGTCACCACGGAGAAAACCGGGAAAATGGAAGCGGTCAGTAATGCCGAGCTGTGCGGCCCTGCGGATGGAACGGTTCATCAAATCACCGCTCCCGGCCATTACAAACCTGACATTGCGACAGCGCTTGAGCACCTTCGCGGCGGCCTCTATGAAATATTCGGGACCTTTCTGGAAAGTAATGCGTCCGAGGAAGGTCACCACCTTTTCAGGCACTCCCCTGGTAACTGTCATTTCCTTCCCTGGAGTAAAATCCACTGCATTGTGAACCGTCACGACCTTACCCGGGTCTATTCCGTATTTGTTCACCACGATGTTCCTTGTAAGGTTGGAAACGGTAATCACCCTGTCAGCATTGAGCATTCCGCGCCGTTCTATGTCATAGACAAGCGTGTTTACGTTTTCCCCGGTGCGGTCGAATTCGGTGGCATGCACGTGAATGACCAAAGGTTTTCCCGTCAGCCGCTTCGCGGCAATCCCGGCGAGATAGGTAAGCCAGTCGTGGGCGTGAATAACATCGAACTCATCCTTCCTTTGAAGGGCAATGGTACCGCACACGGCGGCATAACGGACTACCTCGTCCATCAGATTGACCCCATACTTCCCGGAAAACCG
>JAZUEO010000184.1:0-3363 GCA_045640205.1 Candidatus Coprenecus sp.
CAAAAAATACAATCCCGGCTATGCCCGGCTGGGGAACAGAAACCTCACTTATTCAGAAGTCGAACGCCTCAAACATTTCCCGATATTACGCCTGGGTGCAAATAAAGGGGGAAGAATCATAAATCCAAAGGAGAAGAGAGAACTTCCCTACGGAAGCCTGGCCAGAAAAGTGGTGGGTTCCATCAACCAGAACGGTGACGGTTCCGGACTCGAAAAAAGCTTTGACTACCGCCTCAGGGGGACTAAAGGTGAAAGAAAACGATACAGACAGAACGGAGGAGTCGTCCCCGTACAAGGACTTCGATATAAACCGGCCGAAGACGGAATAGACATACGCACCACCATTGACGTCTCCATCCAGGAAGCCGCGGAAAAAGCCCTTAGGGAACAGCTTGCCATTTCCGAACTCCTCGAAGGAGGTACTGCAGTCGTAATGGATGTCAAAACGGGAGCCATCCGTGCACTTGCCAATTTGAAACGAATGTCAGACGGTTCTTTTTCCGAGTCGTACAACTATGCCACGGGACATCCTACAGAGCCTGGTTCGACATTGAAACTCAGTTGTCTGCTGGCTATGCTGGAAGACGGCTATGCGACACTGGATACCCCCGTCAGCGGCTTGAACGGCACCTGGTACTACGGGAAATCACACACCAAATTCTCCGACACCAGACCCGGCGGATACGGAGAGATGACCGTCAAAACCGCTTTTGAACATTCATCCAACGTGGCCTTCAGCCAGTTGGCTGTCCGATACTATGAAAATGACCCGGAAGCATATCTTGACAGAATACACAGTATGAAACTCGGCGTCAAGTTGAATCTCGAAATCGGTGAAGACGCCCCCTCCACATTTCATTCCCCGGGCGACGGAATCTGGAGTGAGACCACTCTTCCTATGATGGGTATCGGTTATGGCGTTCTGCTCACACCCCTCCACACACTCACCCTTTACAATGCCGTGGCCAATGACGGAAAAATGATGAAACCTTTTCTGGTCGAAGCATTCTGCAAGGACGGAAAGGACATAGAAACCTTTCCTCCTACCATAATCAGTCCGTCCATCTGCTCGAAAAAGACCATCACAGAAGCGAAAAAAGCTCTCAGAGGCGTAGTTACGGATGGCACGGCCAAAATCTGCAACGATGAGCGATACCACATTTCAGGCAAGACAGGCACTGCGCAGATAGCCTATCAGGAGGGAGCCAAGATGGTTTACAAAGACGCGGCAGGAAGAAAGAAACATCAGGCATCATTTGCCGGCTTCTTTCCGTCGGAAAATCCAAAGTATTCCTGCATCGTCGTCCTTTATTCCGGAAAAACATCGGGGAATTTCTATGGAGCATCCTGGGCCGGGCCGGTATTCAAAAAAATCGCTGACCGGATTTATGCCACTCACCCCGGATGGAACGATTCCTTGAGTTCCGATGATTTCGACTGGGAAACCGACCAGACGGAGGGAATCAACGAATATATTTCACGACAGGAAAACACGGTCGACGGTGTGGTACCCGATGTCTGTGGATTGGGACTGAGAGATGCTCTCAGACTGTTGGAGAACAACGGATACAAAGTCAGTTTCTCAGGAATCGGAAAGGTCACAGCCCAGCAGCCCGAAGCCGGTTCATTCCTCGAAAGACAAGGACACATAAACATTATTCTTCAGGAAAATGAAAACGGAAAGAATATTTGAAAATATCCCGATACTTGATACCATAGGAATTTCAAGTCCGGAAATCAGTTCCATTACCTGCGACTCGCGGGAATGCATAAAAGGTTCCCTCTTCATAGCGATTCCAGGATTTGAAATGGACGGTCACACTTTTATCGGCAAGGCCGCCGAAAATGGAGCCGTGGCTGTGGTCTATCAGGATAAGGCATATTCTGAAAAAATAAGGGAACTGGGTTTGACCGGATTCCTCCTGGAAGATACCAGAAGCAGTCTCTCTGCTCTGGCGGACAATTTCTTCCTCCACCCATCGCGTGAAATCAATCTAATCGGGATTACCGGGACCAACGGGAAAACGACCATCGCCACCCTCCTGTTTCGTCTGTTCACCCGTATGGGTTATGGTTGCGGACTTCTTTCCACGATAGCCAACTACATAGGGGACACCGTATTCCCCACCACCAATACCACACAGAATCCTATAGCCATTAATTCCCTCCTTCGCCAAATGGTGGACCGGGGATGCCAATACTGCTTTATGGAGGTCAGCTCACACTCCCTGCACCAGAACCGTGTGTCGGGTTTGAAATTCAAGGGAGCAGTGTTTACGAACATCACACACGACCATCTCGATTACCACAAAACTTTTACAGAATACATCCGCTGTAAGAAAATGCTATTCGATATGCTACCGCAGGGAGCATTCTCCATCATCAATGCTGATGACCGCAACGGCAGCATAATGGCACAGAACACCGCTTCGGACGTATATTTCTACTCCGCCTCCCGAAAAGCGGATTTCAATGTCAAAATCCTGGAAAAGAGTATCGACGGTTCCCTTCTTGAACTTGACGGCCGTCAGGTATGGACCAGGTTCATCGGTGTTCACAACGCATATAACATAGCGGCGGTTTACGGCGTGGCGAGAATGCTTGGCACCGACCGCGACGAGACTCTGAGAATCATCAGTTCTCTCGAATCAGTCTCCGGAAGACTCGAATATATAAACGGAGGTGATGATTTGACAGCAGTAATCGATTATGCCCATACCCCGGACGCACTGGAAAACGTACTGAAAACACTCAAGGACATTTCCGAGGGACGCACTCTGATGGCAGTTTTCGGCTGCGGTGGAAACAGGGACAAAACCAAAAGGCCGGAAATGGCGGCCATCGGAGCCAAGTACTCGGACAGACTCATAATAACTTCGGACAATCCCCGTTTCGAAAAGCCCGAAGACATAATAGAGGATATGAAAGCCGGGCTTTCCGCAACTGAAAAATCAAGAGCACTGTTCATAAGTGACAGGAAAGAAGCCATCCGCACCGCATTGATGACAGCTCCGAAAGGTTCAATAATTCTCATAGCAGGCAAGGGGCACGAAGATTACCAAATCGTTAACGGAATCAAATCACATTTCGATGACAAGGAAGTGGTGAGAGATTTCTTCTCCGGCATTAACTAATAGCAGCAGAAACAATGATATATCATCTTATACAGTATTTAAACGAACATTTCGATTTTCCGGGCTCCGGTCTGATGCAGTATATTACCTTCAGGGCCATTCTCGGCTCGGTTACAGCCATCATCATCGCTCTGTGCGCCGGTATGCCTGTAATCAGGAAATTGAAAAGCAGCAGGAGGATGGAAGAACAGAGGAAGCTCGGTGTCAGTGGCGAAAATCTGAAAGAAGG
>JAZUEO010000185.1:0-6453 GCA_045640205.1 Candidatus Coprenecus sp.
GAGCCGTAGCAGCCGTTACTACGGCTTCTCGGTGCGTCCCGTCTCAGATTAAAAAACAGCTTTCCCAAGGCCGCAAGGCCTCAGGAAAGCTGACCGAATTTAAAAACTCAAAAGCATTATCGCGGTCCCGGCGGTCTAAAACCCTGCTGCTTGGAGCCGCAGGTATGCTATAGCGTAAACTCCACATCGGCACTTTCGCCACCGGAACGCAGCAGCCTGAAAGCATCCGTTCTCAGGGCTGCGTGACGCCTCCGGCAAAGCCCTGCTGACGGATGCTTTCAGGCTGTTTTCAGCCCGGTACGCACTTGTCTGCAAGTCTGGACCCCTGAGCGCTTCCCGGATGGTTCTTGGTAGTATTCGTACGTGGAGCGCCTTTGTACTTCAATACAAATCTCACGGAGCGACTTGCGACCTCTTGTCGGTGCTTGGAAAAAAGCTTTGGAGTTCATTTATTATTTGTCTATTTTTGTTCTCGGCTAAAGAAGTTGTTTTATGTTTTTAGTCAGCTGATGCAATAATTTTGTACACGCAAGCTTACTTGCGAAATTTGAGTTTGATAATAAAATGGCAAAGAAAGAAATCAAGTTTTCCCTTCTATACAGGGATATGTGGCAGTCTTCGGGGAAATACGTTCCCCGCGTGGACCAGTTGGTGCAGATAGCTCCGGTTATCATCGATATGGGGTGTTTTGATAGGGTGGAGACAAATGGCGGTGCTTTCGAGCAGGTCAATCTGCTTTATGGCGAGAACCCGAACAATGCAGTACGGCAGTGGACGGCGCCTTTCCATAAGGCAGGGATTCAGACTCATATGCTTGAGCGCGGGTTGAATGCTCTCCGTATGAATCCTGTCCCTGAAGACGTGCGTTTCCTGATGTATAAGGTCAAGAAGGCACAGGGAACGGATATTTCAAGATCGTTCTGCGGATTGAATGACCATAGGAATCTGAAAGGCTCCGTCATAGGTGCCAAAAAAGGAGGCATGATTTCACAGGTGGCCCTCAGCATCACACATTCACCTATCCATACTGTGGAATATTATATGGGTGTCGTTGACCGCGTGGTGGAATACGGCTGTGATGAAATCTGTCTGAAGGATATGGCAGGTGTCGGTCGCCCGGCATTTCTCGGCCGTCTGGTCAAGGCCATAAAGGACAAATATCCCCACATCATCGTACAGTATCACGGTCACTGCGGCCCCGGTTTTTCTCCTGCCTCGATGCTTGAGGTGGCCCGCGCAGGCGCCGAATATATAGACGTGGCGATGGAACCTCTTTCCTGGGGCAAGATTCATCCCGATGTCATTTCCGTTCAGGCGATGCTTAAGGATGCCGGTTTCCTCGTAAAGGACATCAATATGGATGCCTATATGGAGGCTCGTCGTCTGACCCAGTCATTTATGGATGATTTCCTGGGTTATTTCATAGAACCCGGAAATTACAGAATGTCTTCACTTCTGGTAGGTTGCGGACTGCCCGGCGGAATGATGGGTTCTATGATGGCGGACCTGAAAGGATTCCACGGTGCCATCAATATGTCACTCAGAAATCAGGGGAAAAAGGAGCTTTCACTCAACGAACTGGTGGTAATGCTCTTCCAGGAAGTAGAGTATGTATGGCCCAGACTCGGTTATCCTCCATTGGTGACTCCATTCAGCCAGTACGTGAAGAATACTGCCCTTATGAATCTGATGAACATTCTCAAGGGACAGCCGAGATGGAGCACCATAGACAAGGATACGATGAATATGATTATCGGTATGTGCGGAACTCTTCCCGGTCCTCTGGCTCCCGAAATCGTGGATCTCGTAAAGTCCAAAGGACTTGAATTCTATACCGGCAATCCGCAGGATGCATTCCCGGATGAATTGCCAAAATTCGAACAGATGATGAAGGATGAGGGATGGGACCGTGGTCAGGATGACGAGGAACTCTTCGAATTCGCTATGCACGAAAGGCAATATCGTGATTATAAGAGCGGCATAGCGAAGGAACGTTTCAATAAGGAGCTTGAAGCGGCGAAGGCGAAGGCCAATGCCCCTATTGTCAATGTGCGTCCCGTAGTGGAAGTCCCGAAATTCGATGCCGTCAAAATTCAGGCTGAGCATCCTCAGGCGATGCCTGTCCAGTCCTGCGGACAGGGAACGCTCATCTGGCAGTATGACGTAGTGGCTCCAAGCACCGCTCCCAAAATCGGTGACAGCGTAAAGGAAGGTCAGCCCATCTGTTATGTCGAGTGTTATTACGGAATGGAGACGGTAGTCGCTCCCAAGTCAGGAAAAATCATCCAGGTCGAGGCGGCACAGGGAGAGAGAGTTGAAAAAAATCAAATTCTATGCTATATCGAATAGTGAACAATATTTTATGCCTATGAGAAAGACATTTTTAATGATTCTGGCCTCTCTTCTCGTCGGAGAGGTGGCTGTACAGGCGAAGATTATTCTGCCATCAGTAATTAGTGACAATATGGTTCTGCAGCAGCAGACTGAAGCCGCCATCTGGGGTATTGCTGACTGCGGCAGGAAAGTTACAGTCAGCACCGGTTGGGACAATGCATCTTACTCTGCCAAGGCTGATGCCAAAACCGGAAAGTGGCTTCTGCGTGTGAGAACTCCAGTGGCTGGAGGTCCTTATTCCATTACTATTTCTGACGGGGAATCCGTGACATTGAACAATGTCCTTATAGGAGAAGTATGGTTCTGCTCGGGACAGTCCAATATGGAAATGCCCGTGAAAGGGTATGGCTCCCAGCCTGCAAAGGGTGGTGTGGAAGCGATTGTGAATGCAAAACCGTCCCGTCGTATCAGGATGTGCAATATCGCTCAGAGCTCTTCCATCCAGCCTTTGGATACATCCGTCGGAAGTTGGGGGGAACATACTCCCGAGAATGTGGCCAACATCAGTGCCACCGCCTATTTTTTCGCCGACGCACTTGAAAAGGTCATCGACGTTCCCGTCGGAATTCTTGTGTCGTGCTGGGGCGGCAGTTCCATCGAAACCTGGCTGACACGTGACGTCATCGAAAAGAAATTCCCTGAATTTGACCTTGCCTATCTGGATGGGAAAGGGGAAGTGCGTGGACAGAATCAGGACCCCTGCCTGCTGTATAACGGACAGGTCAACCCTGTATTGCCTTATACCTTCAAGGGAATGCTCTGGTATCAGGGAGAGACTAACCGGGGCCGTCCGGAGCAGTATATTCGTCTTCAGACGGAATATGTCAATATGATGCGGGATATCTTCAGCGTTCCCGACGCTCCGTTCTATTTCGTGCAGATAGCCCCCTTCCCATACGGGAATCCCGACAGCTTCGACAGCGGTTATTTCATCGAGGCTCAGGCCAAGACTCTCCAAACCATTCCTCATAGTGGTATGGCGGTTACCTGTGATATAGGTGAGGCGGGTACAATCCATCCCTGCCATAAGCAGGAAGTGGGACAGAGACTGGCATACCTTGCGCTTAATCACGATTATGGTTTCACCGCCATCGCTGCTGATGCTCCATCCTACAAGGAGGCTGAATTCAAGGATGGCAAGGCTGTGATTACTTTCAACGTCGATGGGCTGGGTATATCTCCGATGGGAGTGGAGCTTCCCGGCTTTGAAATCGCCGGAGCCGACAAGGTCTTCAAGCCTGCCAAGGCAAGATTTGCCAGTGGCAATAAAGTTACTGTCAGCAGTGAGGATGTTCCTGCTCCCGTGGCAGTCAGGTATTGCTTCCGCAATATGTGCAAGGGTGCTCTTTACAATAATTTCGGCATCCCTGTCGCTCCGTTCCGTACTGACGATTGGAAACTATAGCGTCCAGACCCCTGTCGACATAAAAATCCCGGAACTCCATTGGAGAACCGGGATTTTTCGGTTTTACAGCTCAGTGCTTTACTTCACGATGGAAAGCCTGTATTCGATTTTCCTCCTGTATGTTTCCCCGGGGCGGAGAATAGGAGAAGGAAAACCGGGCTTGTTGATGGCGTCGGGAAAGTTCTGGCATTCCATAGCGACACCGTCATAGTCATTGTAACTGCGACCGGATTTGCTGATGGGGGAGCCTGCGAGCCAATTGCCTGTATATACCTGCATGCCGGGCTGGTCACTCCAGACTTCGAGCCGTCTTCCGGAGACTTCGTCACTTAGAATGGCGGCTTGCCGCAATTCGCCCGAGGCTCCGTCGATTACCCAACAATGGTCATAACCCTTGCCGATTTTGAGAGCGGGGAAGTCGGCCTTGATGTCACGTCCGATTTTCTTGGGGGCGCGGAAGTCCATCGGTGTGCCTTCCACCGGGGAAATGAATCCTGTGGGGATTGACGAATCAGAGGTGGGCAGCCATCCTTGCGCATTGATTTGGAGAGTCTGGTCCCAAACGCACCCGCTGTCTTCACCGCGAAGGTTCCAATAGGTGTGATTCGTGAGGTTGATGATGGTGGTGGCGTCTGTAGCGGCCTCAATTTCCAATTCTATGACATCTTCTTCGGTAATGGTGTAAGTGGCTTTGACGCTCAGATTACCGGGATATCCCTCGTCTCCGTCGGGACTTCTCAGAGAAAATGCGATTCTGTTTCCGGCCAGAGGTTTGGCATCCCATTCCTTATTTGAAAAACCGAGGGGGCCACCGTGGAGGTGATTAGGACCGTTGTTGGTGGCCAAACTGTATGATTTCCCCTCAAGGGTGAAGAATCCCTTGTCTATGCGGTTGGCAAAACGTCCCGGAATTTTTCCGGCACAGGGGTCGTCCTGGAAGTAATCCTTGACGTCCCTGTATCCGAGGACGATGTCTCCCATCAGTCCGTTTTTGTCAGGGAAGAGCACTGAAACGATACCGGCACCCATATCAGTCAGAGTGATGGAAGTGCCTTTTGAATTACATATTTTGTGTGTCATAACCCTGATGTCCTTACAACTTGCGCGCACCGTTTGAAATAACTACCGGATATACTTTCGGTTCGTGTCCGAACTTGGCTGTAAACTTGGTTTTGGCGGTCAGGATGAATGAATCGTAAAGTTCATCCTTGACAAGGTTGATGGTGCAACCGCCAAACCCTCCTCCCATAACGCGTGAGCCGGTGACTCCGCATTCTTTGGCGATATCGTTGAGGAAATCGAGTTCTTCGCAGCTGACTTCGTACAGTCGGCTCATACCATAGTGGGTTTCGTACATTCTGGCACCTACTGTCTCATAGTCATCGCGTTCGAGAGCATCACAGACATCGAGAACTCTCTGTTTTTCTCCGATTACATATTCGGCGCGCTTGTAATCTTCAGCCGAAATTTTGTCCTTTACAGCATTGAGCATATCCATATCCGCATCACGAAGGAACTCGACTCCCATAGCCTTGGCGGCAGCTTCACAGCTTTGACGGCGTTTGTTGTATGCAGAAGAGGCAAGTTCGTGTTTCACGACTGAATCCAGGAGTACGAGTTTGTATCCCTTCGGGTGGAAAGGATAATACTTGTATTCCATAGAACGGCAGTCCAGACGCATAAGGCTTCCTTCCTTGCCGAATACTGACGCGAACTGGTCCATAATTCCGCACATTACACCGCAGTAGTTGTGTTCTGTGGACTGACCGATGCGGGCAAGTTCGAATTTGTCGATTCCAAGTGAGAAAATGTCATTCAAAGCGAAAGCGAAGGTGCTTTCCAATGCGGCGGAAGAAGACATTCCGGCACCAAGGGGAACGTCACCGGCAAAGGCGGTGTCGAAACCTTTGAGCGAACCTCCTCTTTTTATGATTTCCCGGCATACGCCGAATACATAACGGGCCCAGGATGCCTCCGGAGCATCTTCTTCATTGAAATCGAATTCTGCATAATCATCGAGGTCCACAGAATAGGCGCGTACTTTGTCTGTGCCGTTCAATTTGATTTCTGCCATAATTCCTTTATCGATGGCACCGGGGAAAACGAAACCTCCATTATAGTCGGTATGTTCTCCGATAAGATTGATGCGGCCGGCGGATGCGTAGAAAATACCTTCGGTCCCGAAACGAGCTTTGAATTTTGCGTGAATTTTTTCTTTCATAATAGTGTTGTTATATATTTTGTTGAATGATTGTCCATCGTTACAAATGTAATATTTTTTTATCAAATAGCATTGAATCCGACACAGGTACTATGGTATAAAAGTGAAAAAATAGTTCATAAAAATTTGTAGAATGAAAAATATCGTTTACATTTGCAGCCCGTTTCGGAAAGAAACGCTTAGACCAAGTTCATTGATAGCATTGAAATGAGTGAAAGGTAAGAGGTTTGTAACAAGTATTTGTTAAAATAATCTCGTTAATTCAAACCGGTCGGGACAAGCTTGAGATATAAAAAAATATACAATGAAGAGTTTGATCCTGGCTCAGGATGAACGCTAGCGGCAGGCTTAACACATGCAAGTCGAGGGGCAGCATGAGTGGCAACACTTGATGGCGACCGGCGCAAGGGTGCGTAACGCGTGAGCAACATGC
>JAZUEO010000186.1:0-4216 GCA_045640205.1 Candidatus Coprenecus sp.
ACTGTACGACCGCTCGCTGACGGCGAACCTGCCATTGGATGCCATTCACGAAATAGAGATTCACAAGAATATGACAACGAAGAACGACATACTCGTAGCTCTCGCAGAAGCCCGCGAAGATGAACACGCCAAGGCTCTCGCGGAAGGTGAAGCCAAAGGCAGGACGGAAGTTGCCAGAGCGATGATGAAGGAGAATATTCCTCTGGAGACAATATGCCGTATCACCGGTTTCACCCCTGAACAGATGGGACTCATTTCGCAAGCACTCTGACAACGCCCTTGAACGAAGCTTGGTTTCAGGGGCATCACCACATAGGCCGTAAGCACAGAGACTCTGTTTTGCTCACATTGAGCATCAGAAATATCCTTCAGCCGCTATCCTCTCCGTTTGTTATAACAAGCAGATTCTTCTCCTCTACCCACATATCTCTCCAGACAGGCAGCGAAGGAAGGAAATGATTTTGACACGCATTCCATTTCATCGATTCTGACCGGAGCGTCGATAAAGAGTGAGGCCACAGCCAATGCCATCGCCACTCTATGGTCGTGATGGGAGCTGACGTATCCACAGTGAAGTTCTCCCGTACCGCTGATTATCATATCGTTTTCCTTTATGGAAATCCTACCTCCCAGAACCGTCAATTCGGAAAGAATCGACTCAGCCCTATTGCTCTCCTTTCCGTAAAGTCTCCCGACACCTTTCAATCTCGATGTTCCCCGGCAGAAACAGGCCAGAATGGCGGCGATGGGGAACAAGTCCGGACAGTCAGTGGCATCGAATTCAAAAGCTTCAAGTTCACCGCAGCGCTGAAGAAGTTCGAGAACCCGTTCGTCGGCCTGAGTAGTCCCCGTCCGCATATCCGGAATGGAAACCTTCCACTGAGGACGAAGATATCGTGCGATATGTGAGGCCACCATCAGTATGGCCGCGGAACTCCAGTCGGACTCCAGTACCATATCTGCGGGATGATAAATCTGCCCCCCTTGAATCGAAAACCTCAATGCACCGGATGATGAATCCACACATCGCAGTCTCACACCGAATTTTTCAAGAATATCGACAGTCATTTGAATATAAGGCAGACTGACCGGGTTTTTCACCGTTACCACCGAATTCACAGGAAGCAATGGCAGCGACATCAACAGTCCTGTCACGCTCTGTGAACTTACAGACGCCTCCACTTCGACATCACCTCCCCTAAGCGGCGCTTCAAGCACAAACGGCATATATCCTTTGTTCGAAACCACCTTTCCGCCTGCAGCGCCAACAGCATCTTCCGCATCCTGCAGATTCCGCCGCCTAAGAGTTCCTTCCCCATCCACAGTCACGCGCGAACCGTCCCGGACAAACAGCGAAGCGATGGGTATCATCATTCTGGAGAGCAATCCGCTCTCTCCGACATCAATATGCGATACCGCAATATTCCGGGGAGATACCCCATCAATGGTCAGAACATCCCCCTCCACCCGCACAACGGCGCCGAAAGAGCGAATCACGCGCAGTGCCGCCTCCGTATCATCACATCCGACATATCCACGCAGCACGCTCCGCCCCTCCGCCAGACCGGCTCCGATAATAGCCCTCTGGGCAAAACTCTTGGAACAGGGGAGCGCATCCACCCTGCTCCGTGGCAAATGATGCAGGTCAATGGGGTATGCTTCCGGTGAGAGACTCCTCCTCATCCGGGAAGCGCACCACTGTCCCGAAGCGGTAGCCTTTCCTCCATCGGGAGAGCAATAAGTGAACGGTGCTCCGAGCATAAGGCACAACCGCCGTGAAAAACTGCCGTACTCACCCATTGCGAAAGCTACAAGCGGCTTGCACAGACCTTTCTTCCGATAAAGTTCGAGAACCCTGGAAGCATCCTCAGTACAGGAAGCGGCAGTCACTATCTTTACTATATCCGCTCCTCTGCTGACACAGATGTCATAAATTTCATATAATTCATCCAGACAGGGAGTATCCTTGAAATCATGAAACGACACGATGTATTTTCCTCCCAAAGAATGGATGGCTCCCCGCACCCGGTCAGAGAAATCCCGTGAGACATCCAATGACAAATCGACATAGTCGGGATTCCCCTCGTCAAGCCGGCCAAGGATTTCCATAAGACAGCCCTCGTCCGAAGTTCTGACGGTGAGAATTTTTTCACAGGAAATATTCTTCAGGACAGAAACAGTCTCCCCGACACTGAAACCGCATAAGTCCGCACGCAGCTCCACCATTTCCTCCCCAAGGGATGTTTTCACGCATTCGGAAACGCTGCAGTACCCCAGACTAGTACATATTTTCATGACATCTGCTGTTTAACACTCTCTTCGTGAATCGCTTTCATCAGAGCGGCCACGAAATCAGGGGTCAAATCCAATTCTTCGGCCTGAGCCACACTTTCCTGCAGGATGGCATCATACCTTCTGTTCTGAAGGACAGGAATCCTGTGAGCCTTCTTATAGACACCTATTTCCTTGGAAATCCTCATTCTCTCCGAGAGCAATTCCAGAAGAGAGCGGTCTATCTTGTCTATTCTGTCACGAAACACAGTCAACCTTTCTGCAAGGTCATCGTTTTCACGAAATTCCAGTGAGCGCAGGAGACGGATAAGAGTTTCCGGCTCCAATTGCTGCTGACCATCACTCAAAGCACAGTCCGGATGGATGTGAGTTTCTATCATCAAGCCGTCAAAATTCAAATCCATAGCCTGCTGACAGAGCTGCGGAACAAGTTTCCGGCTTCCGGCGATATGACTCGGGTCACAAATCACAGGCAGCTGCGGGAACCTGCGCTTCATTTCTATGGGAATCTGCCAAATGGGACTGTTCCGGTAAAGCTTTTCCTGATACGATGAAAATCCGCGATGTACCAGCCCCAAATCGGAAATACCGGCATTCTGAAGCCGCTGAACGGCACCGCACCAGAGTTCTATATCCGGATTAATGGGATTTTTTATCAATACAGGAACATCCACACCTCTGAGCGAATCCGCTATTTCCTGGACAGCGAATGGATTTACGGTAGTGCGTGCACCCAGCCATAAGATATCTATTCCGGCGGATAACGCCTCCTCCACGTGAACGGAATTGGCCACCTCCGTAGCCACGGCCATCGAAGTTTTTTCCTTGACCTCTTTCAACCATTCAAGAGCTTTTCTACCGATGCCTTCAAACCCTCCCGGCTTGGTACGGGGTTTCCACACTCCGGCTCTGAAAATCTGAACACCCGCAGAAGACAGCGCCTCCGCGATACCCATCACCTGTTCCCGACTTTCCGCACTGCAGGGACCGGCGATTACCAAAGGATGTCTGAAAGTATTCATCCCATCAGTCCCCAAAAAGTCCGAAAAACATTATCACGATGATGATTATCGGGGAGAAATACTTAACGAGATAATAAAAGAGTGAGTAATATGCATGTTTATATTTGCCGGAACTGGAAATTTCATCGAAGAAATCCTCCTTTTTCATCTTCCACCTTATGAACAGAACCACTACGAGACCCCCGAGTGTCATCAGAATATTGGATGAGGTGAAATCCATCAAATCAAAAATATTCTTCCCGAACAAGGTAACATCCTGAAGCGGTCCGCAGGAAAGAGAGCATAGGATACCGAAAAGCACGACAAATGACATCGTAATTATGACTGCACGTTTTCGGGATATTTTCAATTCTTCACTCAAGCAGACCACCACCACTTCCATAAGGGAGAGATATGATGTGATGGCAGCGATGAAGAGCGAGAAGAAAAAGGCTATTGCCAGAATGGCTCCACCAGTTATATGGGAAAAGATGGCAGGAAGAACCACGAACACCAATCCAGGCCCCTCACTTGGAGAAAAACCATAGGCGAAAACTGCGGGGATTATGGCCATCCCGGCGATAAGGGCAAAACAAGTATCCGATATGGCGGTCCAATTCCCCATTTTCGCTATATCCTGAGATTTCTTCATATACGAAGAATAAGTCAGAACCGTACCTGATCCGAGACTTAGTGAGAAAAATGACTGCCCGAACGCAGCCAGGACAGTACCTCCGTTCACCTTCGAGAAATCAGGACGGAACATAAACTTAAGTCCATCAGAAGCCCCGGGCAGTGTACACGAGTAAATCGCCAATATGACCATCACCAGCAGGAGAATGGGCATAAGTATTTTAGAATATCGCTCTATACCCTTCTGGACTCCCGCGCTGAGTATCATCCCTGATACCAAAACGAAGAAA
>JAZUEO010000187.1:0-4515 GCA_045640205.1 Candidatus Coprenecus sp.
GGTTCCGACTTCGTGGAGATGTTTGTGGGAGTGGGAGCCTCCAGAGTCCGCGACCTTTTCCGGCAGGCCAAGGAGAAAGCCCCCTGCATCGTTTTCATCGACGAAATAGACGCTGTCGGCAGAGCCAGAAGCAAGAACGGAGGTTTCACCTCCAATGATGAACGGGAGAACACATTGAACCAACTTCTGACTGAAATGGATGGTTTCGGTTCGAATTCGGGAGTGATAATACTGGCAGCCACAAACCGTGCCGACATTTTGGACAAAGCTCTGATGCGTGCCGGACGTTTCGACAGACAGATACACGTTGACCTTCCGGAACAGACCGAACGTCTGGAAATATTCAAAGTTCACCTGCGAAATCTGAAATTGGAAGAAAATTTCAATGTCGAATTTCTCGCCAAGCAGACTCCCGGTTTTTCCGGGGCTGACATCGCCAATGTATGCAACGAAGCCGCACTCATTGCCGCAAGGCATGATAAGAAACAGATTACAAAACAGGATTTTCTGGATGCAATAGACAGAATCGTCGGAGGTTTGGAACGCAAGAGCAAGATTATCTCGCCCGAAGAAAAAAGGACCATCGCATTCCACGAAGCAGGGCACGCCACCGTTTCATGGATGTTGCCTAATGCCAATCCCCTGCTGAAAGTCACCATCATCCCGCGCGGACAAGCACTCGGAGCGGCCTGGTACCTGCCGGAAGAAAGGCAATTGTCCACTACCGAACAGATGATGGATGAAATGGCGGCTACCCTCGGAGGAAGGGCGGCAGAAGAAATAGTCAACGGTAAGATATCCTCAGGAGCGATGAATGACCTTGAGAAAGTGACCAAACAGGCATACGCTATGGTAAGCTACTTCGGAATGAGCGAAAAAGTCGGAAACGTTTCATTCTATAACGCCAATGACGGTTATACCTTCGCCAAGCCATACAGCGAAAAAACGGCCGAAATAATCGACAGCGAGGTGCGCAGATTCATCGATACCGCACACGAAACAGCGCTCAAGGTACTGAAGGAGAATCTGGATGGATTTACGAAACTGGCAGAAATGCTTCTGGAAAGAGAAGTGATTTTCAGTGATGACCTCGAAAAAATTTTCGGTGCACGGAAAGGTGGGAAAACACCCGAAGCGCTTCACGCCGAAGAATCGTCTTCCATGGAGAATTCAGATACCGGACAAGAGGGAAAAGACAATGAATAATCTGGTAACGAGAACCATCAGCGGAACAGTTTTCCTAACCGTTATTATCGCTTCCCTTTTATGGAGGGCGGAAGCATTCGGACTGGTTTTTCTGTTCATTACACTGACAATGATGTGTGAGTATATCCGAATTTCAGTGGGGAAAATCCGCCCTCTCCCCCACTTGCTCACCCTTCTCTGCGGAGCTGCACTTTTCACCGTTTCATTCTGCGTATCCGGTTACGGAGCCGACATAAGATGGTTTCTGTCTGTAATCATATTTTTGATTTTCATAATAACATCTACCCTGATAGGACACGACTCCGACTATTACAGAATCCTTCCCTTCCTTCTGACACCGATTCTCTACATAGCTGTACCATTTTCGCTATCCTGCATAGCAGTATTCGACCATGGGGATTTCAATGCGCTTCCTCTGCTGGCCATCCTCATAATGTTATGGTGTTCAGATGTCGGGGCCTACATCTTCGGTATGACACTACGACGTTTTTTCACAAAAAAGCTATGTCCCTCCATTTCTCCTAAGAAAACGGTCGTAGGATATGTAGGAAGCCTTGTAACCGCTCTTACAGCGGGTTATATTCTCTCCGAAACAGGTATGCTGACTTGCGGTATCCTGCACGCGCTGGCGCTATCATTAATCGTAAACGTGGCAGGGACCATAGGAGATTTGGCCGAGTCCCAGTTCAAGAGACATTTCGATGTCAAGGATTCTGGCCGGATAATGCCCGGACACGGAGGCCTTCTGGACAGATTCGACGGAGCACTTCTGGCTTTCCCTGCATCCATAACCTATATTTTGATTTCAAATTGCCTATAGACTTAGAAGCTGTCATAAATTCCCAACCATATGAAAATTAACAAGGAAGGATTATCCACAATTCTGATTTCCATTATATTCACCGCCATTTTCGCGTCGGTGTTGTTTTATTTCAGCGGGATACGGATATGGACCGTAGCGCTCTCCGCCATACCTTTTTTTCTATCGGTTTTCCTGATAACATTTTTCAGGGAGCCAAAACGCCGGCCGACAGGAGACAGTCATTTGGTAACGGCCCCCGCTGACGGAAAGATAGTAATAATAGAGGAGGTGGAAGAGAATGAATACTTTCACGAAAAAAGACTCCAGGTATCCGTATTCATGTCATTCTTCAACGTCCACATCAATTGGGTTCCCGTCACCGGTAAAATAAGTTTTTTCAAATATCATCCTGGAAATTATCTGGCGGCCTGGCATCCCAAATCCTCCACCAAGAACGAAAGGACTACGGTAGTAATCAAAAATGAAGACGGCACCGAGATATTGTGCCGCCAGATAGCGGGTCTTTTCGCCAGAAGAGTGGTATGTTATGCTGAATTCGACAAGGATATGAAAGCCGGTGAAAAACTAGGATTCATCAAATTCGGTTCCAGGGCCGATTTGTTTCTTCCGTTGGGAACGAAGGTAAATGTAAATATAGGAGATTATGTCACAGGGGCTGAAACCGTAGTGGCAGAATTGGAACACAAAAACGGAAAATGATGAAACAGTATTATCAGGAAAACAAGGAACGCTTCATAAACGAACTGTTCAGCCTTCTTAGAATTCCTTCAGTCAGTTCAGACCCCGAACATAAGGAGGATATGCACAGATGCGCCGGACGTCTGGTGGAACTTCTTCTGGAAGCAGGAGCTGACAAGGCTCAAGTGATGCCTACCACAGGACATCCCGTCGTGTATGGAGAAAGGATACAGGACCAAAACCTTCCTACCATTCTGATTTACGGCCACTATGACGTACAGCCGGAGGGTGACGTCAAATTATGGAATACCGACCCTTATGAGCCGGTAATCAAAGACGGGGCCATCTGGGGACGGGGGGCCAATGATGACAAGGGTCAGACATTTATGCACATCAAAGCCTTCGAATACCTTGTCAGGACCGGAAAAATCAGACATAACATAAAATTTCTGTTTGAAGGCGAAGAGGAAATCGGATCTCCCAGCCTTACGGAATGGGTCCGTTCGCACACCGAACTTCTTTCCTGCGACCTGATGCTCGTTTCCGACACCACGATGATTTCAGAAAAAGTACCCAGTATCAATTGCGGTATGCGCGGTCTCACTTATATGATGGTTGACATAAAAGGCCCTTCCAAGGACGTTCATTCAGGGCATTTCGGAGGCGCCATCGTAAATCCCATCAACGCGCTGTGTTCTATGATATCATCACTTATCGACAAGGATGGACATATAACCATAGACGGTTTTTACGATGACGTAGTGGAACTGTCCGCCTCAGACAGAGCCCTTCTATCGAAGGCACCCTTCAACCAGCAGGAGTTTAATGATTCCCTGGGAATCAAAGACGTAGCAGGAGAAAAAGGATACACCACCCTTGAACGCTCATCCATCCGTCCCTGCCTCGACGTAAACGGAATCTGGGGAGGCTTTACCGGAGACGGTTCGATGACCATCATAGCTTCCGAAGCCCACGCCAAAATTTCTATGAGGCTTGTTCCGAATCAGGATTCGGCCAAGATAGCGGAATTATTCACCAGACACATCAGGAAAATAGCCCCGAAGGGGGTGGAAGTTACGGTAAAACCAAGCCACGGCGGCAATGGTTTTCTCATTCCCATTTCCTCACCGGCGTATCAGGCCGCTTCGAAAGCCATTGCTGAAGTGTATGGAATCGAGCCTGTCCCCTCCAGAGGGGGTGGTTCCATCGCCATTCTGGCAGATATGCAGAAACTTCTGGGTGCTGACCCCCTGCTGATGGGATTCGGACTTGAAAGGGACTGCATTCATTCCCCGAATGAAAGTTACCTGCTTTCACAATGGGAAAAAGGAATGGAATCCATAGCCCTGTTCTACGAATACTTCAAAGGCTGAACAAGCCTCAACCGATTATTCAACATACAGAAGCAGTCCTTTCAGATATTCTCCTTCAGGGTGATATATATTGACTGGATGGTCTGCCGGCTGGGTGAGTCTGCGCAGAATCCTGACATTCCTGCCGGTAGCGGCCGCTGCCGAGAACACTGTCAGATAAAACATATTCCTATCCACGACCTGAGAGCAACTGTAGGTAAAGAGATACCCGCCGCGGGCTATCTTGGATATGGCCGCTTCGTTCAAACGGCGATATGCGCGAAGTGCATTGTTCAGGGCTCCCCTATGCTTGGCGAATGCCGGTGGATCTACAATCATCATATCGAACGCACCCTTTTCGACCCTGTGAAGATAATCGATGGCATCATCGCATACAGAAATATGATTTACCTCCGAGGTATCGAAATTGGCATCTATATTCCTTTCGAGCATTTC
>JAZUEO010000188.1:0-11965 GCA_045640205.1 Candidatus Coprenecus sp.
CGACAAGTACTTTGCACCTTTATAAAGGCAATTATCTCAAATTGAAGAACTTGACTATAGGTTACACTCTTCCTGAAAAGGTGGCTAAGACCATCTTTATGCAGAACGCACGTGTATATGTGTCAGGCGAGAATCTTTTCAATATCACCAAGTATCCCGGACAGGATCCTGAAATGGGTGCCGGATTCGGCTACGTGACTATGCGTCAGATAGCCCTTGGTATAAATCTTACATTCTAGTTGTCAACGGATAAAACATAATTCTTATGAAAATAGTAAAATATATAGCAAGTGCTTTTATGGCGGTCGTGTGTCTCGGCTCATGCAGTAAAGATTTGCTTGACACCACGCCATATGATGCTGTAAGCTCAGACCAGATTTGGTCTACAACCAACTTGGCGACTCTTGCTGTCAATGGTATGTACAATGCCTTGCTGCAGAATGCCGGCAGCTCATACACAAACTCGGTCAGCGACGCTAATTATCTCGGTCTTGACGCTCATTCCCTGTCGGCTCTCGACCCTACGGTCAGCGCCCGTAACAACTGGTCAAGCACTTTCCAACTCCTTAACGGAAATGCGACCCCCAGCAATGCCATGTTCTCCACAGCCTGGAAGCAGTTGTATGAAGGTGTCGCGAGAGCAAATGACGTAATCGCCAATATTGAAACTGTGGAAAGTATGCCTGAAGAGACCAGAGACCGTTTTCTTAATGAGGCGAAGTTCCTCAGAGCCTATTTCTACTACAGACTCAACTGCTTCTACAGAGGTGTTCCTCTTTATCTTGAGCCAACCGCCGTGAACGATTATACCAAGCCCCGTAACTCTGAAGCGGAAGTCTGGAATGCGATTATCACGGACCTTACAGACTGCATCAATTCATCAAATCTCCCCGACAAGTACGCTCCCGGTGATGCCGACTACGGCCATGTAACCAAAGGTGCCGCTTATGCTCTCCGTGGAAAGACTTATCTTTGGATTAAGGATTACCAAAAAGCTGTCGCAGATTTCAAGCAAGTGACTACAATGGGTTATGGCCTTTTCAAGGGAGGTTACAGTAATCTTTTTAAAGAAGCTAATGAACAGTGCGAGGAGATGATATTCTCGATTCAATGTACCGAGCTCAATACATATGGAAACCAGATGACTTTCAAATATGGCTCGCGTGTGACACGAGGAAGCTGCTGGGATGACTTCTATGGCGATGTTGATTTTATTGACACATATGAGACAGTAGAGGGGAAACCTTTCAACTGGAATGACTTCCTCCCCGGCTACAATGAGATGACCCCCGAGGCCCGTTCCGTATTCTTCCTCCGCGACGGTCTTGAATCCGGTAACGGAAACTTCGATAAGAGTAAGCCGGAACAATATAAAGATCTCAAGAGCAGGATGGACAGCTACGGTTCCGATTTCAGCAAATATCTCGACCAGGGCAATGAAGCCCGTCTTCGCGCAGCTTATGAATGCCGCGACCCCAGACTTGAGCAGACCTATATCACTCCGTATGCCCAATATCTCGGTTCGCCTTCCGGTGTTGAGATTATGTATACTCTCCGCTGGCCATTCATCCAGAACGATACAGCGGATCCTTTCGACCTCCGTTCCGACTCCTCAACTTATTTCCATTATCTCGTACGTAAGTATGTCTCTGTCGGAAACGAACTCCCTTATCGTCAGTATTCACCTATCGACGTGCCTATCATAAGGTATGCTGACGTGCTTCTGAGTCTTGCGGAAGCTCTTAACGAATCCGGTGACACGGATAACGCCATTCTGTATGTGAATATGGTGCGCGAACGTGCCGGCGTGGCTCCACTCAATAGCAATGAGTATACTGCTGTAAAGGGACAGGGTGACCTTCGTAATAGAATCAGAAAGGAAAAACGCTGGGAACTTGCTTGTGAAGGTGTTCTTTACTTTGACGAACTTCGCTGGGATACCTGGTATGAATCCAAGGTGTTTGAAGGTTCAGGCCTGAAACAGTGTTGGGGTACTCCCGTGGCCAGATGGTCGACGAACGGCAGTCATTACACCAAGTGGCCTATCCCTGCGGCAGAGCGTCAGATGAATACATCTCTCACTCAGAATGATGGCTGGGTTGATTAATGGATAGTAATAAAAGTGAACAATGGTAGCCGGAAAATAAACTGGCTACCATTTTTTAAAATCAAGATAGAATGAAGAAATTTATTGCCTTTTTATTCATTGTCCTCAACGCCTCATCCATTTCTTTTGCACGTGACCAGTGGAGTGTGGAAAGGGCGCTGAAGTGGGAAAAACAGGTAGGAGTTCTCAAGGGAGCCAATGGATATTATATGGTCAATCCGGCTAAAAGTGACTCCGAGGTCTTTGCTAAAATGTCTGAACTTGGTTTCAACAGTGTTCGTGCTTGGGTTTCAGGTGTAACGGTGGAGGATCAGATATCTATGCTTGAAAAACTTCTTGATGATGCTGATGCCTATGGAATGACTGTGTCTCCTGTGTTAGTGGTCAATGCTATGTTTTCCGACCCGGCTATGGATGAACAGATATATCCTAAGGCGGAAGAGTTTCTCAAGACTCTGATGGGACATTTCCGCAATGATAAGCGTATCGTATATTGGGATATGTGGAATGAACCGCCTTTCGGACGTTCTGAAAAGGAGGTCTTACGTGTAATGGACATTCTGTCCCGTTTCGTGATATGGGCTCGCGAATCGGATGTATCGCAGCCAATCACGAGTTCGATATTCTGGGGTGGAGAAGGCGAAAAATTCCAGGATAATGCCGTAACGCGCCGCCGCCTTGAAGTCGAAAGTATGATGGATATACACAACTTCCATGACTATACGTCAGGTGTCGATAACGGCTCTTTTCTTAAAGGAGTTATAAAACATCTCAAAGCTATGGATAAGAGGCCTATCGTATGCAGCGAATGTCTGAACAGGCAGAACGGCTCCGGAATAGAAAGGACTCTCTCCATCCTGGCCGAAGAACATATCCATTTCTATGTCTGGGGTGTATATGCCAATGACCGCAATTGGTGCACCAGATGGTCTAAAAGTGAATTTTCTCCTTATGCGAGGATGTTTCACAATATGCTGTATGCCGACGGGGACCCGTATAGCGAACAGGAAATAGAGTGGATTAAGGATTATCATTTTTGTGAGGATGGTGAAGTCCCGGATCCCGGCATCGAATACACTGACAGGTGGAGACGTGACAGGGTATGGCGCAGGATGGCAGTAGGACCGGTTAAAGGATTTCTTGCAGATGATACGAACCGTGTGCCCGAAGGATACAATAATCTGCGTGTGTCATTGAGTTACGACTTATGGTTGAAAGACGACAAGGCTATGTTCGAGGCCTTCGATGCGATTCTGTCGGATGCTGAGTCCAAAGGAATTCAAGTCCTTCCGACTCTCCTCAGTTCAAGCGATGGCGACAAAGACAAACTTGCCGCTTACGTGGGGGATGTTATAAAGCATTATGCTTTTGATAATTGCATATTCGCGTGGAATCTGTGCGATTCCCCTTCAGATGTGGATGTGGTGACATCCTTGTTCAAGACTGCACGCGGATGTCAGGCAAGCCAGCCTGTTTTTATGACTCCCGTTGTGAAACTTAAGGAATTCCCTGAAAATTTCGATTATGTCACCGCGATGGTACACGGGAGGACTGGAGGATGGGAACATTTTGATTTTGACGGTCCCGCTGACGAAAATGTCTGTGCCCAAGTATGGCGTCTGTCAGATGTGATAGCATTCCGGTCAGATTCGAACTGCAATCATATAGGATGGATAGGGGCTGTGGCAAGGCGTTATGGACGTCCGGTATTCGTGTTTGTAAATGGCGGGATGGAAACCGAAACATTGGATAAATGTCTCAAACTATTCGCGGATACGCAGTTATATTGGTGGACATCGTCAGTTATCTGCAAGGAAACCCTGGATTCATTCAGATTCAATATTCTTAACTGTCGTTGATGCGACTATGACATTTTTTCTTTTTTTATCCCGTAAGGCTTTGTATAGTTTCCGGGATGGAAGTTCCGATTTTCCCGATGTGAAATCAGGTGTATTATAAGAGAAGGGAAGCATCCGGTAGTATTTAAGTGGATGACGCTGTGGCAACATAAACGGTTTTGTGAAATGCCCTCCGTCATCCATATGCGTTAAATACAGTCTCGTGTACAGTCCGTCATCACGTCGGGAACTGAATACAACCCATTTGGAATTACTGCTCCAATTATGAAAACTGTCTGCATTATCGCTGTTTATCTCATCTGCAGAACGTATCGCATTAGTCTCAGTGTTCACAAGGTATAGGTCAGATTCCTTATGCCATATCGGGAATGTCCCGAAACTGCATCCTGTAACCAGAATGTATTTTCCGTCATATGATGCCCTGGGCATAGCCAAACTGATATTGAGAGAATCGGCATTGACGACAGTATTTATATCATTTCCGAATATTCCTGTCTTTTCATCAAATCCTATGGAATAAAGACTATAGCGGGTATCCCGGTATTCTTCAGGCATCTTTGCGGCAGGACACGAGCAGAAGTACAAGATTCTTCCGTCAGCGGAGAATGAAGGATGGGTCTCGAAATGTTCTTCTGTATTCAGCAGGGGGCTGATTATTATGCTATTCTCTTTCGTGTCATATACCACTACATCGGATTTCTCGTCATAGACCTCGACCCTTCCTGGAGCCTTGGAATAGAATTCTTGTCTCGTACTGTTTACGGAATATGCTATGTATCTACCGTCGGAGGACCAGGAAGGGTAAACGAAGAATCCCCCGGTCGCATCTGTCTTAGTATTAAGGATGTCCGTCACTCCTCCGCGATGAAGTATGGTAGCGGCGTGACTTCCGCGGACGTGGGTGCTGAATGAATCGGGATTTGTTCTGAAAGTGGTGTGGCAGTTAAGGCATTCTCCATCCACCCCTTTGTTGTCAATCAGCACTTTTTCTTTAAAGTCGGAGAGTCTGCGTTCTCTAATGCTCATATGTCCGAAGCCTTGATATCCGGGTGGAACCAGTCTGTAAGTGAGTCCGTAGTCAATCGCATCATCGGATACATATATGTGAAAATCCTTATATTTTACACCGTCAGCATAGACGGTGACGCTCAAAGGTGCATTCTCCAAAGCCTTGTGCCATTTCTTCACCGGAAACGAAGTTTCCCTTCCTGCACTGCGGAGCACTACGTCACCATAAATATTCCGTATTTCCACGGATATGTGCTTGTCCGGTATACAGAAATTCAGGGGGGCGATTCCGACAGGGACCGTTACGTCACAATAATCGGGAAAGATGGGGGGCTTGGACGTACTTTCTGAGGTGAAGTTGTGCCCGGTGCACGAAATAAATACTGTAGAAGCGGCAGCTGTAATGATATATAAGATGAAGTGTTTCATTTGTTTCTCGCGTGATATGACCAATAGGTGTCGCCGAAATGCGATATCATATAAGCGTTTCCCTTCCTCTCTTTGAGAGCTTTGATGAATTCTGCAGCCTTTTCCCTGGTCTCTTGTGAAATTAGGGGATTCATTCCGTTTCCGGCATTCCTTCCGGTCATGTAAGGCATCATCAGGGCTTCCTGATAGCATCGCGGAAGCTGTTTACCTTCCGGCCAGAACTGCTCGAGGTCCTTTGTGAAAGACTCCAAATCCTTGCATAGAAGGTCGTAGGCGAGAAGATATTCGAGAGATTCTTCAGTGCATCTGTCCCTGTCTGCAAGCAGTTCCCTCAGCATAGCCTGCTTTGAGAAATCGTCTGAGTCATTCAGGAGCAGACCTTTCGGTTCGTCCGTGCGCAGGATGGCCGCCGGTATGGAACTATGTTTGTAATACAATGTCTTGCTGAGCAGGGATGCATATTTTCCGGCCACTTCCTCATGCCCTCCGAGTGCATTGGTCTTCTGAAGCATCAGCACCTGTCTTACGCTCTGATGCAGGTCCGGATAGGCCCAGTTGGCCTCGAAGGCGTAGTGCATTGCGGAGTTGATGAGCCCTGCATGAAACAGAGCCTCTGACCCCGTGACCATGGACAGATAGTTGGATTCGTAGGAAGGGAAAAGTCCTTGCGGACCGCCCTGCTGTACGCTGAAAAGCAGGTCCCCCAGTTGGTGTGTCTCAGCAAGGGCGAGATTGTAGCAGACCAGAGATGGGATGTTGTCGGGCGAATGTCTGGATGCCATTGATAGGATGCTGTCCCATCTGCTTTCCCGTGCCGCCTGATCATAGGCGTAGGTCTGTTCGCGTTCAAGTGCATGGCTGTCTATGGCTTTCCATGCGGAGAAGATTCCCAGACAAAGGAATAATGCCGGAACGGTCCATCCTTTTCCGTGCTTGAAAGCGCAGACCACCGATATCGCGACTACACTCAGTGGCAATGACAGGGGCAGGAGTGATGCCGTTTTCCTGGCATGGCTGTAATCGAGTCCTGTGAAGAAGCGCCACCACGGCTGATGGCAAGACAGAAGTGCTGATACAGCCGGCGCTGCGAGTGTGACGATGAGGGTGGGGAGGCCGCTGCGCAGATTTCCCTTGATGATAAGCAACAACGGATAAATGACCGCGACCGGACCGGTGAGCAGATACAGGAATGCTGCGACGATGCAGTGGCCCGTCGGAGTGTCCGCCCTGCTTGACATGATCGTGATGAATGCCCACAGGCATATCAGGAACGCGACAGGAGCGGCGAGGGTGAAGTTAATGCTGGTCAGCATTGCGTTCATGAGCAATACAGGGACCACAGCCATTGCGAGGCTGCACCGGCATGCTTTACGTACGGTGAACAGCATCAGCAGAGACAGCGCTGATATGATGGTGGCCCCGGCAATGGGGTGGAGGAAAAACTGTATGAGAAATCCGGATATCAATGATGCCATCCCCCCGGGGAATGCATACATTTCCCACAGGTAAGCACTGTCATAGCAGAATAACTGGATGGATTCCTGGCACTTCAGGTGATTCGGCAGCAGGAATGCCCATACACAGAATGACAGAATCGCAATAGAGGGTGCTGCAATGGTGGAAATGACATCTTCTCTCTTCATCGTGAGGAGAATTTATATATGCAGGTATGCTTATATGTCTCGCCAGGCTTCAGGTATGGATTAGGAAATGACGGCTTGTTCGGGGCATCGGGCCAATTCTGGGTTTCCAAAGTGATGGAACCGTGGTAGTTGAGAGTGGAACCTCTCTTGCCGTCCTCCTTTCCGTCCATATACTGGCCGCTGTAAACCTGAAGACCGGGCTGGTCGGATATGACTTCCATATATATGCCACTTTCGGGGTCGAATACCGTCGCATCGAGGCAAAGGCCGTATCCGGTGCGGCATATGCAGAAATTGTGGTCGAATCCCTTGCCACGGATAATCTGCTCCTCATCGCTTTCAAGAGCTTCTCTGAGTGTATGGGGCCTGCGATAATCGAAAGCGGTGCCCTTCACGGGCTGGGGTTCAAGTATATCGAGCCCGTCAATGCCGGTGATGGCATCGGCGTTGATGTACAGGATATAATCTTCGACGGTACCGCTTTCAGAAAAATTGAAATAAGGGTGGTTGGATATATTGACAGGTCTGGTCTTGTCGGTCGTAGCGGAATATTTGATCTGGAATGCGGCATCATCCGTAAGTGAATAGGTCATATGGATGTCCAGATTACCGGGGAAGCCTCCTTCGCCGTCTTTATGAATGTAATGGTAGGTCACACTGTTTTCAGTGGTGGACTCGATGTCCCATACCACTGAATCGAGACCGGTGAATCCTCCGTGAAGAGTCCCCTTGCCACCATGATTTTTCTCTAACTCATAACTGGTTCCGTCAATGGTAAAAGTGGCATTGCAGATGCGGTTGGCCACGGGACCTACACAGCTGCCCAGGAAACGCTGTCTTTTGTAATGTATGTATTCATCTATTGTGTCGTGGCCGAGTACGACATCGCGGTATGTCCCTGTCCTGTCAGGAACGAACAGTGAAACCACCCTTCCGCCGAAGTTAGTGGCCTGAAGGGTGAGCCCTCCGCCGCGGATTGTGGTCAGACTGATGGCCTTCCCGTCAAGGACGGCCTCAAAATCACTCTCCGGAAGGAGAGGAAGCTTTGGCTTCTCATCGCAGCAGCAGGATATGCTGCATAGTATTGTCAATTCTGCAAGGAAACTTAAAATTTTTTTCATCATCCTGTAACATTACTGAAATTTTGTATCGATTTGACCGACACAAAAATAGCAAAAATCGTTGACCCATCAAACGTTTTCCGGGCTCATTTGGCATCATCCATTGTCTCTCTGAGAAAATATTTCTTTTTACGATGATACGAATCCAAGATTTTTTCTGTAACTTGCGACTAATAATATATTTCTATGAAACGTTTATCAATATTGCTGATCGCGTCATTGGCCATTGTTTCAGCAGGATGTGCCAAAGTCGCCGAACCATTGGCATGCGGTCCGGTTCCGAATGAAAACCAACTTAAAGTTATGGACATGGAGACATATGCCTTCCTCCATTATTCGCTCAACACCTACACTGATGAGGAATGGGGCTATGGCAACGAGGATCCCGCCATATTCAATCCGTCCTCACTTGATGCCCGCCAATGGGCCAAGACCTGCAAGGCTGCCGGAATGAAGGGAATCATCTTTACGGCCAAGCATCACTGTGGTTTCTGCATGTGGCCGTCAGCATATACCGAATATTCTGTCAAGAATTCCACGTGGAAAGACGGGCAGGGGGATGTAGTCCGCGAACTGGCTGAAGCGTGCAGGGAAGAAGGGCTGAAATTCGCCGTATATCTCTCTCCGTGGGATCGCAACCATGTCGGCTATGCCACCGAAGAGTATGTGGAATATTTCCGCAACCAGCTCCGCGAACTGCTCTCAAACTACGGTGAGATGTTCGAGGTGTGGTTTGACGGTGCCAACGGAGGCAACGGATGGTACGGCGGTGCGGATGAGACCAGAAAAATAGCTCCCGGCTACTATGGTTGGGACAAGACATATGCCCTCGTACGCAATCTCCAGCCCGATATCTGTGTGTGGGGGGACCATGATGCCGGAGCCGACCTGAGATGGTGCGGCACCGAGGCCGGTTTCATAGGTGACCCGGACTGGAGCCTTCTCACGAAAAGTGAAGGGTGCAGCCTGGACATGCGTCAGCACGGTGTCGAAGATGGGGATATGTGGATAACTGCCGAGTCGGATGTGTCCATTCGTCCGGGATGGTTCTACCATAAAAGCGAGGATGACAAGGTCAAGACCGTCGCCAAACTTATGGACATATACTATAAGACTGTGGGCCGTAACGGCACCTTGCTGCTCAATTTCCCTATTACCCCTGACGGGCTCATCCATCCTATCGACAGCTCCAGGGCTGCATCATTCAAGGCGATGGTCGATAAGGTCTTCAGCGTCAACCTGGCTGAAGGAGCGAAGGTCACAGCCTCGAATGTACGCGGTAAATCAAGGAAATACGGTGCCGCTCTTGCATTCGACAATAACTCGGAATCATATTGGGCCACTGACGATGACGTCACCTCGGCATCCGTCGAGATTAACTTCGGCAAGGAACTGACATTCAACCGCTTCATGGCCCAGGAATATGTCAAGAAAGGACAGAGGGTGAAGAATTTCAAGCTGGAGGCGTTCGTCAACGGAGCCTGGACAGACCTAAAGGACGAGCTCGCCGAGAGCGGTGGCGGACTGAACACGATAGGCTACAAAAGGATAATATGCTTTCCGGAAGTAACGGCATCCCGGTTCCGGTTCACCGTCCTTGACAGCAAAGCGTGCCCTCTCATCAGCAGCATTGGAATCTATCATGCTCCCGAAATCCGTGAAGGCAACTGATTGGTTTCGTGGGATACTTATGTCTGAAGAGATTATGAGAAGAATACTGTTTTTATTGATGATTACGACCTTGTCAGCATGCATGATGAGGCCGGAGGATATCTCTTCTGTGACTGATGAGGAAATGAAGGCCATATATGAAGAAGTAAAGACTCCGTACAAAGTCGGGATGGTGATGACTCCCGAGGAAGGGGAATATTTGGATAATCCTACAGTTTTTCGTTACAAAGGCCGTTGGTATATGCTTTATATCCGTTTTGACGGCAACGGTTATGAGACGCATCTTGCCGAATCAGAAGATCTTGTACATTGGGAAAAGAAAGGGGTGGTTTTCTCGCGGGGAGTGAATGGTGCATGGGATTCTTCTCAAGCGGACGGATGGCCGGCATTGCTCGATGAGCGGTGGAACGGTTCTAATAAACTTAAAAAGTATTCTGGAAAGTATTGGATGATGTATTTGGGGGGAGCTTTTGACGGATATGAAACAGACCCTTTGTCCACTGGCATCGCTTGGACGGATGATCCTTCCGCTGTAAAGGAATGGATTAGATATGAGGGTAATCCGGTGCTTCAGCCCTCGGATTCTGATGCAAGGGATTTCGAAAAGAAGACTATCTATAAACATTATACGGTGGAGGACCGTTCCAGAACTCTCGGTGGTCGTTTTGTCGATTTCTACAATGCGAAACAGGAAGGCCAGTGGATAGAGTCAATAGGAATGGCCGTGTCCGATGATATGCTTCATTGGAAGCGTTTCGGTGATGCCCCGGTGATTGATGACTGCCGCCCTGTCGGGAAAACCGGCATATCGGGTGATCCGATGGTTAGAAGAATCGGTGACATCTGGGTGATGTTTTATTTCGGTTTTGGATGGAGCGATATTGTAAATGGAGCGTTTGATACTTTCGCCTGCTCCCGTGATCTCGTTCATTGGACAAAATGGACTGGAGAGCCTCTTGTCCGTCCTTCCGAACCTTGGGATAATGTTCATGCCCATAAACCTTGGGTTATCAAGCATGATGGAGTAGTGTACCATTTTTATTGTGCTGTAGGGAATCGTGGGCGTGGACTCGCTCTTGCTACTTCCAAACCGGTCTCAAAATAAATGAAGGATATAAAAAAGCTCGCTATAATTATTTATGTTAAATCAAAACCCAACGCAATGAAACTGCTCAAAACCATGATTTTCGCTGTCGGCCTTCTCTTCGCGACAGCCCTTTATGCCGTTCAACCCGGACTTTACGTCGTCGCGACAGATTTCGCGAAGGCGGACGGGAAGACCGACGTAGCGGACAAACTGCAAAAGATGATAGATGCGAACCCTAACCGCACCATCTTCTTCCCCGACGGTGTCTATATGATCAGCCATTCCCTCATCACCCCGGCAGACCCGGCCAAGGCCGTCCATCTCGTATTCGCCAATTTCGCAGTGCTCAAGGCCACTGAGGACTGGCAGGGCGGTGCGCTTGTCAGGCTCGGAGGCAAGGACCCCTTCAACACCACGAGAATCAACGGCAGCAACTACGGCCTCGAAGGAGGCATATTTGACGGAAACGGCATCGCGGACGGCATCACCATCGAAAGCGGTCGCGAGACACGTGTCAACCACGCTTCCATCAAGCATGTCCATATAGGCCTGCATATTCTTCTCGGAGCCAATTCAGGCTCGGCTGACGCCGACATCGTGGACTGCAACATCATCGGTGATGACCAGCCCGGCTCTGTAGGCATTTTTGTCGAAGGATATGACAATACCTTCTCCAATATACGTCTCAACGGCTTCGAGACCGGAGTCCACCTCAAATCCGGTGGCAACAGCATGAAGAACATACACCCTCTCAGTGGATCGCCCTACCCCAACAGCTGCGGATTCCGCATCGAGGGCAGCAACAACTGGCTGGACTACTGCTATGCGGATCATTTCGCCACCTGCTTCTATCTTACAAAGGGCGTGGTCTGCAACTTTACCTTCTGCTGGGTGTGGTGGTGGAGCCACAAGGTACCCGTCGAGCATGGAATTGTATGCGAGGGTCCCCTTGAGTCATATTTCTACGGGCTGCGCACCGGATTCGGCAAAGACCACCCCGATGCCTTTCTCCTCAAAGCAGAGAAAGGGGGACACGGATT
>JAZUEO010000189.1:0-5912 GCA_045640205.1 Candidatus Coprenecus sp.
ATAACACATTTCAGTTCACGGTATCACCAAGCGGAGATATTGCTTGAACAGGTAAAGGAAATTTTTGAAAATGCATTTCTGGCCTCAGAAGGGGAAAAATTCGTAATATGAATAGAAGAATAGCTACACTCATCGCCCTGATACTCTGCACATTGAACCCCTGTACAGCGCAAACGTCAGAGAACGTATCCCAAGCTGCGGAAAGAATGGCTCAGGTTATGTATCTGATTAACCATTATTACATTGACACTGTAGGATTCACCAAAATAGCAGATGCTGCCATCACCGCCGCTATGGAGGAACTCGACCCGCATTCTGCGTTCATCTGCGCGAGTGATGTCGAGGCCACCAATGAGCCGCTTCAGGGTGAATTCGAAGGCATAGGTGTTCAGTTCGCCATCATCCACGATACACTTACGGTTCAAGAGCCGGTGGCCGGAGGGCCTTCGCATAGGGTGGGCATCCGTACCGGTGATAAAATCATCGCTGTGGACGGCAAGAATATTGCTGGAATCGGCTTGACTAACAATGACGTATTCCACTACCTCAGAGGACCGAAAGGGACCAAAGTGGAGCTCAGTATAGCAAGAAGGGAGGAAAAAGAACCGCTTAATTTTACTGTCACGCGGGACAAAATTCCTCTCAACAGTCTGGATGCGGGTTATCAGATGGATAACGGGATTCTGATGCTGAAACTCACCAGATTCGCAGCCAAGTCCAACGAAGAGATACTCACGGCCGTCAGCAAATGCAAGAGTCCCATCAAGGGGGTAATACTCGACTTGCGGGACAACGGGGGCGGATTTCTCCCCACAGCCATAGAAATTTCGAACCAGTTTCTGGAAAAGGGGGACCTCATCGTCTATGCTGAAGGACGCAAAGTCCGTGAGTTCAAGGAATTTGCCACAGGAACAGGGATACTGAAGAAAGTTCCTCTTGTTATTCTGATAGATGAAAACTCCGCCTCTGCCTCAGAAATCGTTTCAGGAGCCATACAGGACAATGACCGCGGTGTTATAATCGGCCGGCGTTCCTTCGGAAAGGGTCTGGTTCAGCAGCAGATGCAGCTCTCTGACGGTTCACAGCTAAGACTGACTATAGCCCGATACCATACTCCCTCGGGACGCGTAATCCAATCTCCCTATGAAGAGGGACACAAGGATGATTATTACAAGAACTTCTATATGCGCTACCTGCACGGTGAGAATTTTTCAGCCGACAGCATACGGATGCCGGATTCCTTGAGATTCAAGACCCTTAAGAAACAACGCACCGTTTACGGAGGTGGCGGAATAATGCCGGATATTTTCATTCCGCAGGACACCACGGGGTACACGACTATGTACTCCCAGATTTTAAGAAAGGGCTTGGTTCTCGATTATATGAACGATATGGAAGACAGATACCGCGACATCTGGCAGAAGAAATACGGAAAGTCATTTGAAGTATTCTGTCAGACATTCGATTCTGACGGGAAAATTTTCGACGGGCTGATTTCTCTGGCCGAAAACCGCGATATAAAGACTACTCCTGAAGAGATTGAAACTTCCAGGAAACTGCTCACGCAGTATATGAAGGCATTGGCGGCAAGTGCAATTTTCGGTAGAGAAGCCTTCTATAAAGTCATCTATGACGGTACAGATGAAATGGAAACTGCCATTGATGTCATTCTCAAAGGTGCTGTAGTTGAATAAGAGATAGATTTCAAGAAAACGGCGTTTTTTTCTATCTTCGCACCTTGAATTACAGGCGGGACGTTCTGTCGCTGTACGAAAGTACAGAGGAAAGTCCGGGCAGGAAAGGGCACTTCGCTGTGGAAAGCACAGGTATGCGTAAGTGTACGGTTCGCGTAACAGAAAATTACCGCCCCTCACGGGGCAAGGGTGAAAACGTGAGGCAAGAGCTCACGACCGGGTGATGGCGACATCTCCGGGGTACGTACCCGAAACCTGCAAGGCCAAATATACCGGTGATTAAGGGCTGCCCGTCCGATGCCGGGGGGTAGGCTGCGTCAGATAAATGACAGAAGCCCGCAAGGGTACAGAACCCGGCTTACAGGCCCGCCTGTTTTTCTTTTGATTCTATCGCCATCTTCACCCTCTCATACAAAAGAGTTTCAGGACAAGACACTGCCACGTGGACTACTCGTCCTTCTTTTGAAGGTCGGATGCGACCTGTTGAATCGGCTGAAAGTGTCATATCTTCCACCTTGAACTTTTCAGGTTCCAGCAGATAAAGCACTGGCATGGCATCGTGAAGAACGGCATCTGTTATTCCGAATTCGGAATTCGAGCGATAATTGGTATTCAAAAGGGACTTCAGAAATGGTGCGGAAGTAAAATCGATGGACTCTATCTGCTGTAGGGAGAACTTAGCGAAATGATGAGTTATATCCAAAGGGAAAATGGTGATGTCCAAGGATGAAGAAAACACCTTTTCCACTGCTATCCCGTCGGCAGCGAAATTATATTCCCTATCACCATCCACATTGAATTCCCCAACACCGCCACCCATCACATAAACACGCTCGATATGTGATTTCACTTCTGGATAATCATCCATCAGATGGGAGAGCGAAGACAGAGGACCAGTAATGACATAGATAACACTTTCACACGAAAGAATGCTACGCGCCACATCCGCGAGCGAAGCGCTGGAATTCACGATATCCTTGCCAATCCCCAGTTCCTGCATCAGTGATTCCGATGTTTCTCCAAGTCCGTCCGTTCCGTGGAAATTACTGCCGTTCACAGTATGGCCGTCATACGGGAACCTGGCACCACAGGCGATTCCGGATTCCATACCGAAAGACTGTGAAAGGAGATGCATATTCAAGCAGGTATAATCCCACGGCATATTCCCGAAAGTGGAAATACACCAATATGGCTTGTATGCTGAAAGTGAAAGAATTCTCAGCGCGATGGCGTCATCCGTACCGGGATCTCCGTCAAAAACTATCATTTTTTTCATAGAGTCTGACATACCCTTACCACATTCACACGAAGTTATCAGAAACGGCATCACATAGAACAGAGTCAGAAACAAAACTCGAATATGCTTACAAATTACTAAAGTTTTCATCTCTCTCTACAGGAGCAGCAAGAGTATCTGCCGACAAGATATACGATGACAGCCACTATCATTCCGTTGATTGACGATATTCCCCAAGGAAGAATGTTGGCAACGACTGCTCCTGCCGCGACTCCTAAAACAGAAAACCAATTTACGTCCTTTATTTCTACCGTATCATCCAGATATGACTTGCGACGGATAAAATAATCGACCGTCAGAATAATGCCGATAGGAGGAAGTGTACAATTCAGAATATTCAGCCAGCCGCAGAAATTCCAGTAGAGCCATACGGCGAAAACAGTTCCAAGAATACCGCAAATAAGGACCAAAGTTCTCTTGGAGAGGCCGGTGATATTGGCCATTCCGAGTCCGGAGGAATAAATGGCATTGTCGTTAGTAGTCCAGATATTGAGTCCCAAAACGATAATGGCGAACCAAAACAGATTCAGATTGAGCATAACCTCGAAGATATCATTTCCGCCTACATATATGGAGGAAACTGCTCCGAAGAAAAACATCAGGGAATTCCCTATGAAAAATGCCAGCACGGTAATGATGGCAGCGGAAACACCTTTCTTGCCGAAACGGGTGAAATTCGGAGTAGCTGTTCCTCCCGACACGAAACTGCCGATTACGAGTCCGGCCGCTGCGATTACGGAAAGATTTTTCGTTCCCACGGAGAATTGTTCGATAAGAGTCCTGTCTCCCTGCTTGACAGCCATTATCATAGCGGCAGTACCGAGAATGGCCACCAGCGGAACGGCGATGTAACTGATGATGGTTAGACTCCTGATACCAAAAAAAGCACTGGCAGTCATCAGAACACCGGCGAGAGCTACCAGAGCATAGCCTTGCCAGGGCATGGAATCGGGGGAAACGGGGATATTGAACACTTCTTTCACTACGGGTATAGCGAACATAGCCAATCCGACTCCGAACCAACCCGTCTGAGTGAATGAAATCATCGCGCTGGGAAGCCAGCTGCCCTTACGTCCGAAACTGCGCTGGGCGAGAAGGTCGAGAGAAAGTCCGCTCTCGGCACCGATGAATCCCAGTGTTCCGGTATATGCCCCCAGAATTACGCCACCAAGAATCAAGGCCAGAATAAATCCTTTGAAATCAAGGCCTGCCGCCAATGTCTGACCGGCCCACATACTTGCAGAAAAGAATGTGAAGCCCATCATAATCATAAA
The DNA here is from genome assembly GCA_045640205.1 of Candidatus Coprenecus sp. Classification (GTDB taxonomy): domain Bacteria; phylum Bacteroidota; class Bacteroidia; order Bacteroidales; family UBA932; genus Minthomonas. The sequence continues at coordinate 4,266 of JAZUEO010000189.1, forward strand.
TAGAGTGATGTTTGAACGCCTGTTGACGGCGGGGACTTTGACGGTTTCAAAGTCGAGATTGTTTTTGCTCATAGTCTTATTGGTGTATTATGTATTTTGAAAAATCGTGTTTCAGCTGAGAGAGCCGCTCCCTGCATATTTCTACAAGAGGTTTCTTCAGCAGACGGGAGGCATATTTAATTTCCTTTTCGAACAGGCAGGACAAATCACGGTCTGCGGGATAATGAAGATACTCCAGCCACTTTCTATATGTCACCCCTGCGGGATAACCGAATTTCTCGGCCAGGAAATCAGAATATGGCACACGTTCGGCAACAGCCTCAAGCCGCTCCCAGAAATCTATCACCTCCTCGACGTGACTTCCTATGTTATACCTTCTGGCCCCTCCGTCATAGATGATGCATTTTTCCAGAAGTGCCGGTGCGTAGGCATAGTCCATTACATATTCCCTGAATTCGGGAGACACGACTCCCCCATTCCAGCCGAAATCAATATCCGGAGTACTTTCCCCTGTCACACCTTTATCCTCCCAAACTGTGAATACACCTTCGTAGAAAACGCATTCAAACCCCTCGAATCCAGGCCATTGTTCGCGGAACTTCACGGTAAACTCCTCCATCATTTTTATGGCCTTGGTTCCTCCCACAGTGAAGAATATGAACTTACGGATATTGTGTCCCGCTGCCTTGAATGCATCAAAGACATACTTCAGACAATGCCTGAGAGTAGCGCCACTGGCGATAATGTCTCCTATCATAATGACGGCATCCTTCTCCGTATGAAGTTTTTCATACTTAACTTCAAGTCCGGTTATGACTCCGTTTTCAATTACTCTTTCACAACTCATGAAACTCATATCGGAAACAGTTATGTCACATTCAAAACAGCTTTCCTCTACAGGATAATTCAATCCTCCCCTGAGAATGGTGAGGATATTGACTCTGTCTAAAGAACGGGAATCCCTGTCTTTCAGATAATGGAGAGCACCGATGGTGGCCGGAACCATGGCTCTGTAAGCATCAAGCCCTATAACCTCCGGAGATGCCATGAGTTTCCTGGTACCGGGGCTGGAAACAATGAAATATTTATTGAGAAAATCCCCATCCAAACGATAAAATCCGGAAGGGGCGATTTGTGATAATAATGCTTTCATCCCGATTATGACTAACCGGGAAACAAAGGTAGTATTTTTTGGGGAAAATTAATGCTCTCCGGAACTCTTATCCTGATTCTGGGAACGGTTTTTAATCCATCTTTCCTTCGCGTACTCCTGCATATCGACTACAGCATCACGTTCATCGACTATTTCATCACCGAGAATGGTTTCGATGACATCTTCAAGAGTAAGGATACCCTGAAACGAACCGTATTCATCTATTATGGCGGCTATCTGTTCGCTTTTCTCCAACATTTCATCCCAGATTTTATCCATCGCCGTATCTTCATTGAAGGACGCGATATCACGACGGATATCTCCGAGAGTCATATCGAATTTATCTTCCGCCAAAAGTTGGAGCGCCTCCATTCTGAGAATGTATCCCGTTATGTATTCATCATCTTCTTTATAGACCGGAATACGGCTGTGATGGAGATAGCGCTTATCATTATAATAGTCCCGCAGAGTCATAGACTCCGGAGCGATGGCAG
>JAZUEO010000190.1:0-6409 GCA_045640205.1 Candidatus Coprenecus sp.
CCTAGTCACCCATAGCCTCGTCCTCCACGGCCATAATCTCTAGCAAAACTACAAAACTATGACCGCTGTTGCATGCAAAGAAATAAAAGAGAAACTCCTACCTTCACTCACAACATCTATAGTCGTTTGCAAAGGTAAGAGTCAGCCTCCAGACATCGTTTACGCCTTCATAACAGAATATGTATGTCCGAAAAACCCCCACAGGCATTAGCCTATGGGGGTCGAGTGTACCCGGAGCCGGGGTCGAACCGGCCCAACCTTGCGGTCACTGGTGTTTGAGACCAGCGCGTCTACCGATTCCGCCATCCGGGCTTGGATTAAAAAGCATCTTTCGGTAAAGCGGTGACAAAGATATGTAAAAGTTTTTATATTTGTACTAATTAGTGACCGTTTCGGCTATGATTAAAAGTTCGGTGACCGTATCTGATTCCCTGTCGGGACTGGAAGGCTTGCTCTGCGGAGAAAGCAGGGTCATCGCCATCGTGGACAGGAAGGTCGGTGAACTTTACCATCCTCTCATACCCACAGAAGAGAGGATATTCATAGATGCTTCCGAAAAGGAAAAGACACTGTCCACAGTGGCCTTCATTACAGTACGCCTTCTGGAGATGGAAGCAGACAGAAATGTCCTTCTGCTGGGAATAGGAGGGGGCATCACGACCGATATCACCGGGTTTGCCGCTTCAATTTACAAGCGGGGAGTTCGGTTCGCATTCATCCCTACGACACTTCTCGCCCAAGTGGATGCATCCATAGGGGGGAAGAACGGAGTGAACCATAACGGTTTCAAGAATATTATAGGAACGTTCTGTCTGCCGGAGTTCGTATGGATTAATTCCGCTTTCCTGAAAACCCTGCCCGTCAGGGAACTTCGCAATGGCGTCTCGGAACTTCTGAAAACATTCATCATCGGGAACCGCACCGCCTATTCGGAAGCGGTAAAAGAGTTCGGACGTTCAGAAGACTTTTCCGGGATAGATTGGGTGCAATACATTTCAATGGCGTCCGGAATCAAAGCGCAGATTGTGGAAAATGATTTCCGTGACGGCGGCGAGAGGAAGAAACTGAATCTGGGGCACAGTTTCGGCCACGCCATAGAACGCTGCGCCGCGGCAGAAAATGTGGATATTTCCCACGGAGAAGCCGTTTCTATGGGCATCGTTATCGCTGCGAGGCTATCGGAAAAAATGGGGATAGCCAGTTCTGGAACAGCAGGACGCATAGAAAAGGATTTCGCCTCCTGCGGCCTTGTCACGAAGCCTGCCTTCGGAATGGAAATGCTTCAGGATGCGCTGCGCAATGATAAGAAACGGAATGGAGACAGTCTAGATTTCGTATTCATCCGCGACATAGGGGATGTGAGCGTCAGGAAAATAAGATTGGAGGACATCAGATTATGATTTGCATAACGATATGTGATTTCGGATATGATGCCTGCCGGCACGCATTGCGGCGCTGCGAGAGATATCTTCACACATATCCTGAACTCGTGGTCGAAATCCGTCTGGACCTCTGTGGCCTGAACGAAGAGGAAACCCAGCGTTTGTTCTGCGACTCGAAAGTTCCCCTGATAGCGACCTGCCGCCGCAGGAGCAGTGATCTGTATCTCCCCGCAGTCCTGTCAGGCGCATCATACATCGACATAGACGGTATTCAGTCCGATACCGACATAAAACATATCTTTCAGGAACTCAAGGGACATAAGGTGCAGAAAATCCTCTCCTACCAGAATTTTCAGAAAACACCGTCCCTGAATGAACTGATATCCTATTTTAAAAACGGTATCTCCCTCGGTGCAGACATCATAAAAATAACTGCCACCGCTCAGAACACGGAAGACACCGAAAAACTCCTTTCCCTATACAGTTTGCAGCGCGAAGGTCAACTTGATGACAAAGTCCGTCTGGTTATCAATGCTATGGGATATGCCGGGGCCTATGCGTCTGTCGAAGCATATTTCATGGGTGCTCCGTTCTTGTATTGCACCCTGAATGAAAGGAACAAACTCTATCCCGGAATGCTCGATGTCGAAGCTTACGGCAAGCTCCGCCTGAACGATATCGTCAAGGGAGAGGTTTCCATTCCGGGCTCGAAGGACATCACGCAGAAAGCCATCGTGGCCGCCCTTCTGTCGAATGGAGAAAACGTACTGAGGAATTTCTCACCGTGCCGCGACACCGAAGCGGCTCTCTCTCTTGCCAGGAACAGAGGAAGACGGGTGAGTCTGAAAGGCAGTGAACTGACTATTGTCGGACATGGCCTGAAGGGCAGGAGCCAGCCGGAATCGAACAGTTCGGGGTATCTCAGTTCGCTGAAAAATATGCTCTCCGGAGCCTCCGGCAATGCTTCTTTCCACGAAGATACCTGCTTTGTCGGCGAATCCGGTCTACTGGCCCGGCTGTGCATCCCCATCGCGTCGCAATTAGGCCATAACATTACCGTATCCGGGGAAGGAAACCTCCTCGAGCGGGAAATGACGGGGAGCAGGGATGCTATAGAGCAATTCGGTGCCAGCTGCATCCTGACTTCGGACGACACCCTCCCCGCCATAATAAACGGCCCCTTGTCAGGCGGCTCCGCTACAGTTTCGGCAAAAGAAGGAACCCAGACCATATCGGGTCTTGTGATGGCACTCCCACTGTCGAAAAAAGACAGCGTCCTTGAAATCGTGGACTTGAAAAGCAAGTCCAACCTATTTCAAACCATCGGTATTATCCGGAATTTCGGGATAAATATCTCCTGTACGGAGGAAGATGGAAAAATGGTTTGCAATATACCCGGACAGCAGAAGTATTCCCCTACGGTAATGGAACTTGAGGGAGACTGGAGCACTGCGGCGAATTTCGTAGTGGCGGCGGCTATTTTCGGTTCCTTGAAGTTGACCGGTCTCAATCCCAAATCGGCTCAGGCTGACCGTGCCATCATCGACCTCGTCAAGAAAATCGGTGCATCCGTCCACATTGGGAGAAAATACATAGAAATTAAAAGAGGACATCTCACTGCCTTCGAATACGATGTCACCAATAACCCCGACCTTTTTCCCATACTGACAGTGCTTGCCTCATACTGTGAGGGGACATCGGTTATCAGCGGACTTCAGAACGTTAAATTCAGACAGATTCGCCGGATAGAAACCATCTGCTCGGAACTCCGGAAAATGGGAGTCGCACTCTCTCTGTCGGAAAACGAGGTCTCCATCAAGGGGATGTGCATCACCAGAAGAATTATCGGAGACTCTCTCCTGCACGGAGTCGATGTCATCACCAATGGAGACCACCGTGTCGCGATGGCTCTGAAAATAGCGGGGATATATACTCAGGACAAACTTTCCGTCGATGATATGGACTGTGTCGAAAAATCCTATCCCCTTTTCCGCGACACACTGAACTCCATCACAAAAAGAAAATAATACTATATAGTATTTTAGAGGACGGGAGGCACTGTGATGTAATTCTCATACGACTGGCAGACTTCTGCCGAGAATTTCATCGCATAGCCGATAATATGTTCCCACTGTGATTCATTCATAGTGGGAATTTCTTTTTTATGTATGCTTTCTCGGTAGAGTCCGTAAAGGATGCCGGCATTGAAATTGTCACCTGCCCCTATGGTGCTGACTGTCTTGATTCGGGGAACGGAAAATGATGTTTTCAGTGACGGTGTCTGGAGTATGATGTCACCGGCACCGGCGGTGTATATGAATACAGAGGCGTGCTGCGACAGTATGTCATTATAGAGTTTGTAAGGGTCCGATTCTCCGTAGAGGGCTTCCAAATCATCCTTGGATGCCCGGAGTATATCACAGTACTGATAATTTTCAATCAATGTCGGATGGAGGTAATCCGCCTGATAGGAATGATTTTTTCTGAAATTGATGTCATAGTAAATCAGTGCTCCTGCGTTTCGTACTTTTTCCATAAATGCTTTGATTCCGGGTCTCAGCACGGGATTCAGTGCGTAGAATGATGCGAAAATCACCAAATCGTCGGAACTGACTTCGGGGAATGCTCCCTGCAGACCGTGCATCGTATAATCCTTGTAAAAGGTATAGTCGGCATCATTGTTCTCATCGAGAAAAGCCAGGGAGACTGCTGATTTGGATTCGAGATGGCGGGAGACGAAGCGGGAGGTGATTCCGTTTTTTTCCATAAAGTCACATATCATATTTCCTACACTGTCCTGTCCCAGGTCGCTGACGAAATTCACTTCATAATCATTTTCTGACGGGTATGCATTCTTCAGTCTTCCGAGGGTTACGAGTCCATTGAATACACTTCCTCCGGGAGTGGCTCTCTGAGGCTGTTCGTTTTTGAAAATGATGTCGAGAATGGTCTCTCCGACCCCTATGATTTTTCTCATATATGTCTGTATTATTTGATTATTACTGCATATCGGTTTTCTTCCCCTACTTCGTGGAGGGGGATGGCACCGGTCTCTTTTATGTATTGTGAAATCTCTCCGAAGCGGGGGCGGTATTCGACACTGATGGAATGGTCTCCGTCACCGAGGTCTTTTCCCATACGGTCGTATATTTTTCTGGCAAGGAGTCCCATAGTCATTCTGACATTGATTTCGACGCAGGGATTCAGGAGAATTTCATCGCTGCTCCCGTCACGGCAGATGAACATATCGATTCCGAGGTATCCGTCATATCTTCCGGCGAAGTGTGAGCTCAAGTATGAAATAAGGGCATCTCTTACCGCTTCGGTCAAGCCGGGGGCGAGCCATTGTTCCAGAATCCGGAGAATCTTTTCATCGCTTGCAAGAAGGTTTCCACGGTACATCCCGTTTTCATTGTGGAACAGTGAGTATCCTGCGAAATGGACTTTTCCGCCTTCTACACTGAATAGCATGGCGAAGTCCTGTATGACGGTGAAGCGTTTTTCTATGAGCACGCTCCCTTGACGCTCGATGGTTCTGGTGCACCAACCTCTGTCGCTGGGGAAGAATTCGCCTCTGCGTACCCAACGTAGCCCTTTGCCACTGCCGGACCAAGGGGCTTTGAGGACGATGGACCCCAGATTTTCCAGACTTTCGTCTATTTCGGAGAGGGTGGTCGTTTCCCTGGCCAATGGCTGTGTCAGTCGGTGTCGGTATGTCTTGAGGACCGTTTCAGTGTATTTTCGAGCTTGTATGGCTGTGCGGCGGTGGGACAGTTCCCGGATGGCGGCGATTCCCACATCGGTGGGAAGCAGCCGGTCCGGGACGCCTTTTTTCTGAAGCTGCCGTTTGAGGTAGGGATTCCATCCCCACGGAATAATTCTGTCATCGGAACTTTCTTCTATCCAATGGTTCAGCCCGAAACAATTCCTCCCGAATTCCAGTGCGGAATCGGGAGGAACGAAATGGGGACTGCCGTTGGCAAGGCAGAGGTCGTGTTCCGGATTGAAGATGTTCATTTAATCATTCCTGAATGCAGCCTATTTGGTGCTGTATTCAGCTTTGAGGTCTTCGTAAAATGCTGCTACGGCTGTCTTGGCGTATGGAACGAGCCAGAAGAATCCTATGCCGAAGGTGAAAAGGCAGAGGATGAACCATCCGATGAAACTAAGGTATAGGCAGAAAAGGTCGAATTTGTGACCTTTCATCATCTGGCGGCTCTTGGCGATGGCTTGTGAAATAGGAAGTTCAGGTTCGTCAACGAGGATAAAATTGGTCATCGAATAGGCGAATGCCATAATAATTCCTGGAATGACCAAAAGGAGCGTCCATAACACCAGATAGATGACTGTCAGCAGTGTTCCGCACATAATGTGGAAATAGTTCTGGCTGAAGGTGATTTTGAAGGCATTGGGAAGAATGTCCGCATCGCCTTCGGTGAGATTTTTACGAAGAGAATTGTCAAATCCGAGTTCCAAGGGGTTGGCTATGAAGATGGCCAGAGGGGCGGTAACGCTTCCGACCAGCGCCCAGGCAAATGTTGAAACGGCTGCTGCGAACCAGTTTCCTTTAAGGGCAGCGCAAGCTTGTTTTTTGTAGTCGCTATTGGTTTTCATAAAATTGGTTTTGGTCTATAATTTAGAAGCTGTTTTGCTTTACAAAAGTAAGTAATAAAAAATGATTTGGTGCTATGAAAATATAATTATTGCCGAGGCGGCCAGAGCCCAGATGGATACGGTGGCGGCCGTAGTACCCAGAAGACGGTTCAGCGCACATCCGTCGGTGTGTCTGAGTCTGTACCATAGGGCAATGCCCCAAATCATCAAGGCGATGGACACAGTTATAGCGGGCAGAGACGGACTGATGCAGGGCAAAATGATGCAGGCGGCCAGAATATCGGCGAGGTATATTCTCTCTGCTGTCGGGCGGCCCCAAAGTACGACGGTGGTAATCTTGCCGCAGGCTTTGTCTTCTTCCACGTCGCGGTAATTGTTTACGATCAATATGTTGACCGACAAGAGGCCGGTGG
>JAZUEO010000191.1:0-2909 GCA_045640205.1 Candidatus Coprenecus sp.
GGCCTCCGACTTCGTTCACACCCCCGGAAAGAAGTCCGGGAATGTCTGCAGCAGTCTCCGCCCCGTCAGCGAACTGAGCAAGCCCGCCATCCTTGACAGTTTTATTTTTAAGACGAACCCTTGTATTGAACTCATACCTGAGAGCTATATCCACGATGCTCACCCTGTAATGAGCCGAGAGTACCGGAGTCCACGCCCAGTCAGTCTGAGTACACTCCACCTCCCTGTCACTGCATAGAGACTGAGCGAACAGCTGTGCTTTAGCCGGGTCCATTACATTGGACAGAAATCCGGTCATCCCGGTGACTGCCGGAATCATCGTTCCTCCCATACCGAGCTGATAATTTCTGATTCCTCCGGTATAGTCATTGGACAGATAATTGATTCTGATACCGGCAGAAAGGGAAAGCTTATGCAAATCGGTATCGACCAGCTTGTAACTGAAATTAAACTGACCGCTCGCGCCCAAATTCTGACCGGTAAAACTTATCTGAGTGTCATATCCGGAGAAAACGCTGCCCTGCATACCCATACTCCCGGCCAAGGCATTCACAGCCATAGGAAGAAGAGACATCGGTGCTTCGAAAGAGCCCAGGCCGTCATCAAAAGCACAAGAGCCGCCTCCGGAAATAAATCCGAAATGAAAAGATGCCGCCCATCTGCCGTGACTGTAAACAACATCCACATTAGGGATGACCGGTGCGAAGGTTTTTCCCTTGAAAAGTTTTGTCTGGCTTCCATTATTCTTCACACCCGCGGCTAAAGGAGCATAGGTGGAATTTATTTCACGTGTCTGGACAGATACCTGATTCCCTACATAAAAATACCATCCCTTATCAAGCAGGGTCAGACCTGCAGGATTATAGTATGCCCCCTGAACACCGACTACAGCATTTTGGGCAGGCTGCCTGAAGAAAATGGGATTCTGGTTATTATTCGTAGCCAGTCCACCGGCGAAAGCATCGGCGCTGACCATGCACAGTAATGTGCCTAGAAGAATTTTTACTGATTTCATCTGTTTACAATTTCGATTTCGCCGGCAAAAGTAAAACTTTTTACTAAAATAGTAAAACTTTTTACTTTTTTATTACAACTTCATAAAAGCAGCACCGCCCCGTCAGGGAATGAGCGTTATTTCAGGATAATCTTATGAATCGGTTCATCATCAGAAGCGGAAAGCGAGAAATTCATTTTCCTGCGTATATCTTCCAATTGGAAATATAGATGGGAACGAAGGGACGAGGACGATAGGGTGACGTAAAGTATGCCATCCTTGAAGAACTGGCGAACCGTAGATTTGGCGGCTTGCGGAATAACCGTCGCTTCCCAGGTTTGAAAAACCTCCACCCTGAGCAGGGCCGGGCCGAGCCAGGTATTCTTAAGTATGGCTCTATAAATATTGCCTATGGATTCTGCCTGTTGCCTTCGCATCACCTATCATTTTCCTGAGATGATACATTCGATATTTCCCCGTTCTTCACCGAAAACAATGGAGCTCCGGGAGCCAGGACTGAAAGTCTTTTCCTGTCAGTATCAGTAATGAAAATCTGACCGAAATCCGATGCGGTGACCATCGACAGAAGACATTCCACCCGCTTGGAATCCAATTTGTCAAAAATATCGTCCAAAAGCAGTATGGGAGGCATCCCATAGCGTTCACGCATAATGGAATACTGTGCCATTTTCAAAGCCACCACAAAACTTTTCTGCTGTCCCTGCGAAGCGCATTGTTTCATAGGAAGTCCGTCCATAGTCATACGTATTTCATCTCTCTGGATACCGACAGAAGTGTACAGGAGTATCTTGTCCCTTTCCAGAGATGCACTCAGGAGTTCAGACATTTCACCTTTTTCCAAATCCGAGACATAGGTCATAGTAACATTCTCCCTGCCTCCGGAAACCATACGATAATATTCCGACACTTTGTCAGAGAGCTGCCAGCAGACTGTTTTTCTGGCTTGATATATGACGGAGCCGCTTATGTCAAGCTGAATGGATATCGCCTCCAGAAGCATATCCATACCACTGTTCCCCTGTCCGTTTTTCCTGTTTTCGGACATCTGGCGCAGTACCCTGTTCCTCTGCGAAAGACATCGGTTATAATTCTGTACGGCCTGAAGATACGAACTGTCAGTCTGAGAGAGCATCATATTGAGAAAACGTCGGCGTTCTTCACCTGATTCAGTTACCAGAGAAGTGTCCGAGGGAGAAATCACCACTATCGGAATCTCTCCTATGTGGTCCGAGAGACGGTTATAATTCTTTCCATCCTTTCTGACCGACTTCTCCCCGCCTGCAGATAACGAAAATGCCAGCTTGTGTTCTTCGGAATCATACGAATATGTACCGTTGAGCACGGTCTGTCCACTTCCCTTCCGACAAGTATAACGGTCACTGGCTGTGAGGAAACTTTTGGTCATGGACAAATACCAGATGGCATCCAGAAGATTGGTTTTCCCTTCGCCATTGTCACCATAAATACAGTTCATTCCATCGGAAAAGACAAGGTCAGCCTCCGGAATATTCTTGAAATCCTTTATAATGAGTCTTTTGAGAAACATTGTCGATATCTGTTCAGCAGAAACATTTTATCCCGCGAATTTACATAAAATCTGCGTAATTTCAAGCCACGTGTAAAATTTGAGAAATGAAAACAAGTCGTTACCTTTGCAGCCGCAGTATCACATATATAATATATTGATTATCAAAGAGTACCTTCATACTACCCATCATCCGGCACGATAAAACGGGAGTACAGACCATTATGACCACATACCTTTTTCTTTTACTGTTTACGACGATAAATTCAAACATAAGCAGCATCCTCGATGACTCTGCCGGGAATCATCCGTCACCACGAATATCCAATGGGATGACAAAGGCCTTTTTCTCAGCATACCCGAAGATTC
>JAZUEO010000192.1:0-2743 GCA_045640205.1 Candidatus Coprenecus sp.
TTCCTCGTCCCGACTGGCGGTCTGCCATATACCCACCAGGGAATCGTTGACAGCATATTTGGTGCGAAGTTTGCGCATCGTAAGCCGGTTATGGTCACTGAATACAGTCTCGCCATTGATTTTCTCTTCCATAATGTCCAGAGCCACGAGAGAATCCAGGGAAGATGCGAAGGCGTACTTTCTCGAAAGTTCTGCTGAAACGGGGATTCCAAAAAATCCTTTGATACTTCCATAATAAGACAAATCGCAGCAGTAAGCCTGATATTTCAAACTGCAAGTGCCCCAGGACCGATTCCCGTCTCCGATATCGCAAACACCGTTGACGGTGAGGCCTCCGTTGTCATCAAATTTCTGCACTGTCCATCTGAGAGGCTCGGCAAGTGTGCCGTCAAAGGTGTCGGCCACCCAGGTTGCTTTCAGATTTTCCCTGTTATAAGAAGGTTTGGTGCTGTTGCAGGAAAATGAAACAGCAAGAACCGTCAGAATGAAAAATGATATTTTGCTCTTTTGATACATCGGCCTATTTATCCAGATAGGAGAGGAGAGCTTGAGCTATGGAGGGGTATTCAGGAGTGGGCGCTTCTATCTCGATTTTCAAACCTGCAGCTTTGGCGGCCTTGGCTGTCGCAGGCCCGAAAGTGGCAATTAGAATGTCATTCTGAACGAAATCAGGTTTCTGCTCGAAGAGTGATTTGATATCGGACGGACTGTAAAATACCATCATTTGGAATGTACTCGGGTCGATGGTTGACAAGTCGCTGTTGACGGTTCTGCAGAATACTCCCACACGGAAATCGAGTTTAGCTTTGGTAAACATCCTGACCAGTTCGGGCTTGGCTGCGTCAGTAACTGTGAGGAGAAACTTTTCATTTTTATGCTTGGTGCCGATGGCTTCAATAATGGAGGCGGTGGTCCCTTTGCAGGGGAATATTTTTCTTTTCCTGTAAACGATATATTTCTGGAGATAATTGGCTATGGATTCGGTGGTGCAGAAATATTTCATCGTCTCTGGAACGGTGAATCTCGTCACTTCGCACATTTTGAAGAATGAGTCTATGGCGGATTTTGCTGAGAAAACGATGGCGGTGTGTTCAGGGATGGAAATATGCTGGGTACGGAACTCCTTTATATCCACAGCTTGCACCCTGAAAAACGGGAAAAAACGGATATTGACGTTAAATCTGTTTATTATGTCCGTGTATGGAGAACCGGCTGAAGGTTCCGGTTGAGAGATGATAATGTTCTTTACTTTCATCATGTCCTAAAGTCTGATAAACATTACCGCTATAATGACAATCGGTAAAATTTCGACGGTGCAAAGGTACAAAAAAGAGTAAAATAGAGATACTCCTGCAGAAAATAAAGTGATACACAGCTTATGCAGGTATATTAACAGTACCGCTGCGATGGACAAAATCAGAAAATATGCGCAGTAAGTATTCCCGTTTATGCCGGGGAAAACATAAAGGGCGGAGGCATAAAGCATAAGCAGAAAGGAAACGGTCGCCAGGCATAGACAGAAAATCGTGGCGAGGGACTTGATACAGGGTGTTTCGGTGACGGTTCCGATGATGTACAGAATGATGACCTTAAGTAGCGTAATAGTCGCGATAATCAGCAGAAGGAAAGAAAAAGACAGGGGAAAGGAATGGTTAAGAAAAAGAAGGGCGCCGGATGCGATGCCACTGCTTAAGAAAATGATGGCCAGATAAATGATGGTGGAAATTAACGTAGTCTGCTGCTTTGCTTGCGATAGCGGATAAGCTGCCAGTGGATTTATACCGGAGAGGAAAGGAAAGATTTTTTTTGAAAAAATCAGGATGACAGCAAAGGCAGTGCAGATTATTGCCCAAATGGGAAATTCTCCACCCACCATTCCGGGTGTAATATCCCAGACAGACTTGATGGAACCTGTCCACAAAGAATCGATGGGAAGCAGTTCAATTCCCCCGCTTGGCACCATATCCCAAGGATAATAAGATGGTTACGATTTTGTCTCTGAAATCACCCTGAATGAGGATTTCTCCGTCCTTGGCGCTGCCTCCCACCCCAAGGCGGGTTTTGAGGATTTTGGCCAGAGCATTCAGGTCCTCTTCCTTTCCCGCGAATCCCTTGATGACCGTGACCTGTTTCCCTGAACGGTTTCTGCGGTCGATGGATGCTATGAGTTTCTGTGCGGATGGAGGCGGAGTAGTTATTTCGGCCTTGATTCCGTCATCTGTTATGACGGAAGGATTTGTAGAATAAACCAGTCCCATATCAAAAATTATCAATGCGCGAAGTTAGGCATATTTTATGTAGATTTGCCGATTATTAACATTGTTGAATGAAAATCCAAATGAATAAGAGGGATTATAATTTATGGAGCCGGGTTACGGCCACTGCCGTATTCGCCATTGCAACATTGACATACGTACTTACGATAGAACCTACTGTCAGTTTCTGGGACTGCGGTGAGTTTATCGCTTCGTCATATAAACTTGAAGTCGGACACGCTCCCGGGAATCCGGTGTTTCAGCTGATAGCCAGATTTTTCACGATGTTTACCGGGCCGGAGCACGCAGCTGTGGCGGTGAATCTTATGAGTGCGTTATGTTCTTCTCTCACCATTCTGTTCCTGTTCCTGACCATTGCTCATCTTGGCAGGCATCTTCTTGAAAAGAGATTCGAAGAGACAAAAAAGAGTGATTTCAGCCTTTACAGCCTGCGGAACACTATACTGACCCTTGGAAGTGCAACGGTG
>JAZUEO010000193.1:0-10232 GCA_045640205.1 Candidatus Coprenecus sp.
CCATGATAACCAAAACGGACATCGAATACGGAAAACTCTACAGCTTCAAGAAAGGACTCGCTGAAGGCGAAGCGAAAGGCAGGGCTGAAGGCGAAGCAAAAGGCAGAACGGAAGGTAGAGCCGAAGGAATGGCCGAAGGCAAAACAGAAGTTGCCAGAGCGATGCTGAAAGAGAATATTCCTTTCGAGACGATATGCCGCATCACCGGATTCACACCGGAGCAGATGGGTCTCATCTCGAAAACGCTCTGAGAGAAGCCCCTGAATCAACTTTCGTTCAGGGCTTTGCCGAAGGTAGTTCAGGGGGTTCTCAGCCGGCTCGTAAACATTTGCCTCCCTTTGTGCTCATCAACTGAAGTTTCCATGCCGGTTCGGCGGACTGAATTATTTGCGAAACTTGTGATAATAATAAAAGAGGAGAATGACCGCCAGTCCATCCGGACTTATAGTCATCCTCCTCTTTTAACAAGTTCGTGACCTCGGTGGGATTCAAACCCGCAACCTCTTGATCCGTAGTCAAGTGCTCTATTCAGTTGAGCTACGAGGCCGATATATAACTACTCTGCAGATTCGGTCTTGGCAGGGCCGTTATAGCGTTTTTCTTTGATTCTGGCCTTCTTCCCGGTGAGATTACGCAGATAGTAGATACGGCTTCTGCGAACCTTTCCGAACTTGTTAATCTCGATATCGGTAATGAAGGGGGATTCGATGGGGAAAATTCTTTCGACGCCCACTCCGTTGGAAATCTTCCTAATGGTGAAAGTCTTGGTAACACCGTGACCTTTCATCTGAATGACAACTCCACGGAATTTCTGGAGACGTTCCTTGTTTTCCTCTTTAATCTTATAGGTGACTGTAATGGTATCACCGGCCTTGAATGCAGGGAAATTTTTCGATTCCTGTGCGAATGCCTGTTCGGCTACTTTTATTAAATCCATTTTTCTCTGTTTTATAGTGGCAACGTCGTCAAGTGCGAGAGGTTGCTTATTTTTAGGACTGCAAAGGTAGCCATTTTACCGACACATCCAAATATTTTTCATTTTACTTGAAAAGATTTTTCATTCTCTCGAAGAAATTCTTTTCATCCTTGGTGGGAGAAGGGGAGAAATTCTTGGAAGTCCTGAGCTTTTCCAGAATCTCCTTTTCCTCTTTATCCACCTTTTTGGGCACCCATACCTGTACATAGACCATCAGGTCCCCGCATCCATACCCCTGAACTTCGGGGATTCCCTTGCCGCGCAGACGGAGCACTTTGCCTGACTGTGTTCCGGGGTCGATTTTGATTCGCAGATGCCCATCCACAGAAGGCACTTCCGCAGTGGTGCCGAGTATGGCATCCGTTATAGATATGAACAGTGTGTAAATCAAGTCATTCCCATCACGTTGAAGCTCGGGGTGAGGCTCTTCGGACACCGATACCAGCAAATCGCCGGGAACTCCGCCGTTCCTGGCCGCATTCCCCTTGCCGGATACGGTAAGTTCCATACCTTCAGTCATTCCTGCAGGTATCTTGAACGTAATTTCTTCGGCCGACTTCACCAGTCCGCTACCGTGACAATGAGGACAGGGTGTCTTGATGACTTTCCCGGAACCGCCACACTTGGGACAGGTATCCACGGTCTGCATCCTCCCGAAAAGCGAGTTCACCACCTTGGTGATTCTTCCGCTTCCGTGACATTGGTCGCAAGTCTGGATATCGGCTTCGGACTTGGCTCCCTTGCCGTGACATTCAGGGCAAACGACATCCTTGTTCAGCTTTATGGTCTTGGTCGTTCCCTTGACCACCTCTTCCAGAGTAAGTTTGACTCGTATGCGGAGGTTTGACCCGCGTGAAGTACGCCGTCCTCCCCCGGAGCTGCCACCGAAAAACGCATCGAAAGGTGAGCCGCCGCCTCCGAAGATATCCCCGAAACGGCTGAATATGTCCTCCATCGAAAATCCGCCTCCAAAGCCTCCGAAACCACCCTGTCCGGCACCGTTCATCCCGGCCATTCCGAACTGGTCATAACGGGCTTTCTTATCAGGATTGCTCAATACGTCATAGGCTTCAGCCGCCTCCTTGAATTTTTCTTCGGCCTGCTTGTCTCCGGGATTTCTGTCAGGATGATATTGGAGGGCCAGTTTACGGTATGCCTTCTTTATATCATCGGCAGAAGAGTTCTTGTTGACTCCCAGCACTTCATAATAATCACGTTTTTCAGCCATAACAGTCTGTCATTAGATTCCCACTACCACTTGCGCGAAGCGGATGACCTTATCTTTCAGCATATAGCCCTGACGGGTCACGTCGATAACCTTGTTCTTCTTTTCTTCTTCCTGAACCGGAAACTGAGCCACAGCTTCGTGAACATCCGTATCGAATTCAGCGCCAAGAGCTTCAATTCTGGTCACTCCCCTGCTCTTGAGATATGCCATCAACTTGTCATAAATGAGTTTCGTGCCCTCTACGGCAGCTTCGCAGCCTTCAAGTTTTCCGAGCATATCCAGGGCCTTTTCACAGTCATCGAGTGTCGGAAGCAGTCCCTTGAGGACATCTTCTCCGGCAGAACTGATAAGTTCAAGTCTCTCTTTGGCTGTACGCCTGCGGAAATTGTCAAATTCTGCCGCCAGTCTGATATACTTGTCATTGGTCTCGGCCACTTTGACATTCAATTCTGCTATTTTGGCATTCAGGGACTCGACTTCACCGCCGTTTTTCTTCCTGTCATCCTTCTTTTTGAAAAACTTGCGTCCTCCCTCTTTCTTTTCAGTTTCCGGTGAGGATGCTCCGTCCTTTCCAGCGGCATCCGAAGCGGTTTCAGCCGAAACACCATCCGCCGCCATTCCGTCTTTCATTTCTTCAGATTCCTTTATTTCCGTATCCTTTTCCATATTTATCCATTCTATTGACTCATCGGGTCACACAAAATACAAGCCAAACACTGCGCTGCAGCAAATGTGCGACATTTTGTCAGTATTGAGGGTATCTAAAAGTTGCCGACAGGTGCATCCTGAACATCCCGTGCGCAGAACAGGACATTCCACGCACGGGAACCTCAAAATCATGCCTCTCCGGAGCCGACTTTTTTTACAGTCAGCCTCAATAAAAGGGAGGCCGGGTCAAGATGATCAGGCCTCCCTGCAGGTTCAGTGCAAGCTGACGCTTACGCTTTGTTTTCGCTGCCGAGTACGTTGACTACTTTATGTTTGTAGAGTTCTTTCAGTTTTTCGCGGGCAGGTCCGAGATATTTGCGGGGGTCGAATTCCTCGGGTTTTTCAACGAATACCTTACGTACTGCCGCGGTCATAGCGAGACGGCCGTCGCTGTCGATATTAATCTTGCAGACAGCTGACTTGCTGGCTTCACGGAGCTGGTCTTCGGGAATTCCGATGGAATCCTTGAGAGCACCGCCATAATGGTTGATTTCAGCTACGATATCCTGAGGAACAGAAGAAGAACCGTGGAGAACTATAGGGAAACCAGGGATTCTCTTCTCGATTTCGTGAAGAATGTCGAGACGTATTTCGGGTTTCTGTCCCGGTTTGAATTTATATGCACCGTGTGAAGTTCCGATGGAAATGGCGAGAGAATCAACACCTGTCTTCTTTACGAAATCCTCGACTTCCTCGGGACGGGTATATGTATGGGATTCAGCCTTAACGTCATCTTCGACACCTGCGAGCACACCGAGTTCACCTTCTACGGTAACGTCATACTGGTGGGCGAATTCCACCACCTTCTTGGTAAGTGCTACGTTCTCATCGTAAGGAAGATGGGAACCGTCTATCATTACTGAGGAGAAACCGTATTCCACGCAGCTCTTGCATAGTTCGAAGCTGTCACCGTGGTCGAGATGAAGAACGATGGGAATATTGTAGCCAAGTTCCTTTGCATATTCCACAGCACCCTGGGCCATATAGCGGAGGAGTGTCTGGTTGGCATATTTGCGGGCTCCGCTGGATACCTGAAGGATGACAGGTGATTTGGTTTCGACACAAGCCTGAATGATGGCCTGCATCTGTTCCATATTGTTAAAGTTGAATGCGGGGATGGCGTATCCACCCTTGACTGCCTTTGCAAAAATCTCTCTGGAGTTCACAAGGCCGAGATCTTTATAAGATGTCATAGCTATTTATTGGTTTAACAGTTTTACAATAACGTGCAAAATTAATACTTTCGCGTAATTATTCAAATTATGAAGACCACCGTTCTCTTTCCCGGTTCATTCAACCCCGTCCACCGCGGACATCTGGCCATCGCCTCCTATCTGGCCACCATCCCCGAGCTTGACGAGGTACGCCTCATCGTTTCTCCGCACAACCCCCTCAAGGAGCAGGCGGCAGATACTCCGCAGGACCGCCTGGATATGGTCAGGAAGGCAGTGGCCTCATTACCGGAGGCGATATCACGCAAAATCACCGTTTCGGACATAGAATTCCGTCTGCCCGAGCCGCGGTACACTTGGAACACCCTGCAGACATTGAAAGAATCCGAACCACATACCCGCTTCATACTTGCCGTAGGCGGTGACAATATCCTCATTCTCGAAAAATGGCACCGCTGGCAGGACATCCTCGCCTCCACCGAACTTTGGGTATATCCGCGCCCCGGTTATCCTGAGGCCGAAGCCCGTATCCGCGAGCTTGTCTGTGGCAATGTCAAAGCCATCCGCTTCCTCGCCGATGCGCCGCAGAACGACATCTCCTCGACGCAGATTCGGGAGGTGATGGAGCGATAGAACCCGTTTCGGCCTCGACATTCCCTCTTTTATCTGCCGCTAACGGCCATTTGCAATGACGATTCTGCTATTGTATGAATCGGCGTGTCCCGCCTGCTGCCCGTCAACCAGAACAGTAAAACCGGCACCCGCTCCATATTTTTTACCGGTCTTGTCATATACGACTGTAAACTCCCTGCCGGCGATTTGGATTCCCGAAAGATAAAAATAATCCCAAACACCTTCCGGGACAAGAGGTTCTATAACAACACTACCATCGAACTGAGGCTGGATTCCGACAAGACCGGAAATGACCAAATCGCAGAACGTTGAATGGTTGTAATCCTTTCCTCTCTCGTAATATTCACTTCCTCTGGGATAAGCGAGCATAGCCCTTGCAAGCCACGTTCCGTTAAAGGGATCAAGATTCTCATCTATCCAGCAGACTTTCTCGCCCGAAGGCAATGTATTTCTGTGGCTGTTGCTATATGTCAGGAGTGTCTCGAAATAATCAGCTTTGGTAATGACACCCTCTCCGAAACGATGGAGGCAAGCGGCAAGCCCCGTAAGTGTCTGAGCAGTGGCAAACGGCCAACTCGGACCGTTCCACTGACACCCGTGCCCAGTATAAATGACTTTGAAACCATCTGCCCTCTGTTCGGCAGTTGTCGGACCGAAAGGCGCTTTGAATCCCTGAGGGTCCATAAGCTGAAGCCAGGCATCAGTTTTGTCCTCATCGGGAATGTCATATACCCACGGCACGTAACCGTGCTCCTCTCTTGCGGGAGAAAAAGAACCGTCCATACCGCGGGGAATCACTTTGTAGAAGCGAGCCTCAGAATCCCACAGTTTCGCATCTATCAATGTTTTAAGCGTATCCGCCATACTCTTGTAGAGACTTATGTCATCATTCCTTCCTACAAGTCCGGCCATACGGGAAATCGCGATGGCATCGGCGTACATATAACTGTTTATAGTGGCGCGATAGCCTTTGGTATCCGGACCTATCCCCCCCGATATCGAGACTTCCATTCCGTCATTGCCGTCACCTTGCCAATAAAGACCGTTCTCATCCCTATGGTCAGCCCAGTCAGCATAGATTCGTTTCAAATCATCATAGACATCCTCCACGAGACCCTTGTCCTGAGTCACGCTGTAATATCTGAGAACTGCATCGGCTATCGGGAAACTGTAAGTGCGGGGATTCGCCTCCGGCGAGCACCAGAATTTGATATATTCCTTGATAATAGTATTGTCTTTGAGCCATCTTCCCTCCGCTATGTGATGAGCGGCAGGGCAAGGTATGGAATTGTATTTTCCGGCCCACCCTACCGATGGAAGGAACTCGGTAATGATATGACCTCCGGGGATGGTCTTGATATGCTTACGGTATGTCCACCATCGGAAATAATAGGTTTTCTCCAGTTCTTTGTCCGGACATTCGAAAACAGGGATATTCTGCTTGAGATAATCCGCAGCCGATGAATTCGGATAATCCTGGATATATACTTCCTCATCGTGGGCATTGAACTCCGAAACATAAGTGTCTATCATTCGGGTACCGTCCGGAAAGGAGGTACAGCCGCAAAACAGAAAAAGCGAAGCGGCATATAAAAATCTGGTCATTGAATGGTCTTTCATATTTATTTATAAAGATTTCGATTTCTTTTTCAGCCAATGCTCCTTCAACCACTCCCTTACAGGCTCATCATATGCTTTCAGTGCACCATATGCCAATGCGATAGAAATGACATAGACTGCAATGAATACACCGATATGCATCCAAAGAGGAGCATCCGGATTACGTTTGAGCCACCCGAACTGAAGCATAGCCACAGGATAATGAACTATATACAGAGGATAAGACAAGTCGCCGAGCAGTTTGCAGAACTTCCGGGTCCTTTCCCCTGTTATTATGCTGCCCGCACCCGCCAGTACTATCAAAGGGAACAGGAACCAGATGACGAGGCACTGATACAGTCCGTCAGCGACTCCGACATTTCCACCGATGCAGGGCATAAACAGAATAATGAAAACAGACAGGGAACACCACCAGAATCCGTTCTTGAGATGAAGCGGACTTCCGCTTGGATTTTTCTCAGTTATATGCTCAGGCAGAATTCTCGCAATGAGAAGCCCGCATACGTAAGGATATATCAGACGTACAAAACCGGGGTACATATGCTGGCTGTTAAGCTGCCAGCCACCGATAACGTTGAACTTCTCCTCGGGGAAAATATCGAATACATCCCAGCCGAGAGCCAAATCCATCGTAAAGAACATGCAGCAAACACATATCGCGCCAAGGGCATATTTTGGAAGTCGGCGAAATATGAAAGCATATAAAACATTGCCCCAGTATTCAAACATCAAAGACCAACTGGGACCGTTGAAACTGGTGATTTCCCCCCATCCCCTCACATCCACCTTCGGTCCGACAGGAATCAGAAACAAATCGGTCAGAATGCATATCAGGAATAATATCCATCCGTTGTTTTCTCGTGCCATAGGTGAAGAATAGCCTTGAAAAAAATAGAAGGCCGCACCGATGATAACTGAAAACACGACCATAGGATGAAGTCTAGTCAGTCTCCTCTTGAAGAAAGCCGCGGTACTCATCCGATTCCATCTATCCTGGTATGCATATCCTGTCACGAATCCTGACAGGACAAAGAAAAAATCCACTGCAAGATATCCGTGATTGATAAACTGCGTTTCTAAATGCCCTGGTACCCTGTACTCTTCGAACATGTGGAAGGCCACGACTATCAGCGCGGCCACTCCACGAAGTCCGTCGAGAATTTCATATCTTGGCTTGGAAGCCAGGTATGCGTTTTTCATAAATTCATTGTCTTACCGGGAACTCGGCGATTCTCAAAGTGGTGCATCCGTAAGGGATGAGTTCGATCGTCGTTTCTTCTCCGACATCATTTCCCTGTTGGGTAAAATAAGGTACGGAGCCTACCGACCCTCTGTATTCGGTCCAGTTCAGAAGTTCCCTTGCCGGACATTTAATCGACAATGGAGCATTCTGTACATTCCAGGGATAGAGAGACTCGTCCGTATTGTTGTCAATGACAAAGAATTTTTCCTTGAGTCCTTTTTCCGTGATGTCATTACCTTTGAGACAATAGTTCCATTTGGTATCCGATTTAACCTCATAATACCAATCGCCATATCTGACTCTTTCGGACTCGGCAAACTCTTTCTTTACCCACGTTTCATTCATCTTGAGAGCATATACCAGAGGCCCGCGCTCGATGACTGCAGAACTGTCAAACCATCTGCTGCAAGTAATCTCCATAGGAAGCTCTATCGAGATAACGTCACCTTTAGTCCATGTCCTTCTCAAAGACAAAATCCGACCGGCTTCACAGAGCTCCGGAACCGCTTGTCCATTGACTGTCACGACAGCATTTTTTGCCCAAGATGGAATACGGAGTTTTATCGGGAAATAGGATCCTTTGAATTTCTTGTCAGCATCCGGATAAGAAACCGTCATCCTGATGTTACCGCTGAAAGGATAGAAAGTATCTTCTTTGATATTCACCAAGACATTATCAGCCACCTTGGCAGTCACCTCGGAAGGTGCATAGACCAAAGCGGCCAGTCCGCCGTCATCTGTCGCATACCAGAGGTTCTGAACGAATTTCGGCCACCCCTGATGCATATTGGTGGTACAGCAAGGATAACCGTTGAGTACACCGAAAAGCTGATCCGTATCACTGTGAGGAGTCGAAAAGTTCCGATAGGTATTGCGAGAACACTCTATCTGATTGGTCTGCTGAAAATACTGTCTTGAACTGTAATCATCCGACGCTTGAGTGGGAAGGGCATTATATGCGACTCTTTCAAGGTAATCAGCCCAATGTGTATCGTTGGTTATCCTGAGGATGTCTTCAAGTGAAAACATCATTTCCACTGCGGTACAGAGTTCCGACCCGCGCGTGGGCTCTCCGAAGTTGACAAGTTCATCACCGCCCCAAAGACCGGTAGGAAGCCCGAAAGCCCTGCGGATTATCTTTTCACCATTCTCGACAGCTTCCACGTATTTCTTGTCCCGGCTGGCCTGATAATATATCACAGGCTCCTTGAATCCTTGTCCGAGATTGACACAGTGCATACTGTTCTGCGTGTAAAGCATATTCCCTTCGGTGAAAATCTTAGTCCACGGGGTACTCTGGGAGTGAATGATTTCGCCAAGCTCAAGCAAATATTTCTCCCCTGTAATATTATACAGCCAGTAAACGACCTCAAGGTTATCTCCACCTCTCTGAGCGCCCCAGAATGTCCAGTTGTCAAGAGGCTGCTGCGGAAGATTTGCAAGCTGATATCTGAAATATTTGTCGAGGAAGGTGATGACACGTTCATCTCCGGTAGCCATATAATACTGCTTCACTATCTTGAGCGCCACCATTTTCGGCCACCAGTCGTGAGAATTGTTCCGCTGAAGACCGGGCTCCGGGCCTCTATCTATAGAGGGGCCGAAATAGCCATCTTCCTGCTGAGAATTCAAAATAGCCTCCACCCATACCAAAGCCTTGTCCTTTAATGTGCGGTCATCCAGAAGATAAGCCAAGGGGAGAAGTCCGTCAATCCAGTAAGGTCCTCTTTCCCAAGCATCTCCGTCACCACCGAGCCAAGCGTTCCTGGCACCGACGACATTGGGATATATTTCATCAAGATGACCGGTAAGGCCGTCCCGCTGAAGTTCCAGTTGAGTTTTGAGCCATCCATGTGCCTTGATGGCGCCGAGAGGCAATTCCATATTCCTGCTTTCAAGCAAAGGGGTTCTGTTAGAAATGTAATCACCGGCAGACATCATAGCGGTCGAAGCAGTCAGAATAAATACGGTCAATAATACTTTTTTCATTAATTACCAGTTTTTATGTATTTAAACAGTGCAACTGCACTGACAATCAGCAATGTTATTCAGCCAAGGGAACCCAAACCTTCATTTTGCCTGCTTCACGATTATCCCAAGCATAGTATGGGATATAATTCAGGGTACGTTCTCCCACTTTTGCCGTGACTTTCATCACACCTCTGAGAAGTTCAGAATCGAAATCAGTGGTAAATTCTGCATTTTCAGAGATTTTAAGTGCATCAAAATCATTTCCGTTGTCCACTTCCTCGATACAATATACGAGAGGACCCCTCTGGATGGCTCTCATACCTTCATCTTCCTTGACACGCGGATCCGCCGCGACCACTTCAACAGGCATATCCATCGAAAGTTCGATTACATCACCCTTGTTCCATTTTCCGGGGAGCACTGCATATCCTGTTTCAACAGAAGGGGTCACACTGACGCCGTTGACAAAGATAGAATAATTCTTGCACCAATCAGGTATTCTCAAGCGTATATCTTTCTTGACTTTGCTTCCTACGGTGAGCTTGACATTGCCGTCCCAGGGATAATTGGTCTCCATAGAAAGTGCTACATCCTTCTTGCCATCCTTGAAATCAGCTTCATTTCCTATATACAGATTAACCCACAGAGCATCTGCAGAAATACCATATATGTAGTTACCGA
>JAZUEO010000194.1:0-7692 GCA_045640205.1 Candidatus Coprenecus sp.
AGGTCGGGTTATTAATCAAAAGTCACTGCACTCTTGATTCCATTTTTACTGCATTCCTGATTCCGATACTACTGTATTCTTGTTTCCGATTTTACTGTACTCCTGTTACCGATTTCACTGCATTTTCTGATTCCGGTGACAGTTAAAAAGGTCTTAATTTTGAAACATATTATTTTCTCAGATTTTTGGCACAGGTGTCAAACTGCTTTGGTTTATGGGGTCACTCGTGCGCGAAATTTTCAGTTATGCTCCGAAATCCGTAATAATCGGCTACAGGAATCTTCAGTATGGGATTCGTTCCAGAATTTGTGCACCAATGCAAGGCGGGCATCTTCGTCAAGGGCCGGGACACCGACGGTGATGGCCGCCAGCAGTTCGCTAAAGCCATACACCCTTTCCCCTATCACATTCTCGTCAAATGGATAATAGAAATCCCTTTCTCTGACATATTCTGCATAATCATACAAATACAGCAAAACACCCTTGTCCGGCATTAAAATATAATCGTAAAGAATGGAAGAATAATCTGTTATTAAAACATCCGTGAATGAGAGCAGCGGATATACATCGCTCTTCGAGTCAATGAACCGTATATTCGAATAACCGCTGAAATCGTCATTAATTATGGTATTGGCGTGAGGTTTGAGCAGCAACAGTTCTCCTTTGGTTAGTAGTACTTCATTTAACTTCTGCACATCTATGTTCTGAATGAAAATGTCGCGCTGAGAATCGCGCCAGGTAGGCATATAGATGTAAACTTTCGTGAATTTTGCGAATTCATCCAGAAGTTTGGATGTCGCTTCAGGCTCATAATGTCTTATGAAACTGAGAACCTCGGGCTTGGAAGCGGAAAGTATGGAATTTCTAGGGTAAGCGTATTCCAGACAGCGGGATTCCGGAATACGGAATGCTTTGGCGAACATTGAAGTCTGGAACGGTGCAGATGTGAGTAGAAAATCAGGTCTGCGGAATGACTCAGGATGGAAGAACACTTCTTTGAAATGACGATTTATGTATCTGTCAGCCAATGGTCCCGAGACGGTATTGAACTCTACTCGTTTAAGACCTACACCATGCCAGAGATTAATGCAGATGGCTCTACCTGAAAGGCAGAACATAATATCTGAAGTATAGGAATTGAAAAACCAGTACTTTGAAGTCAACGCATGCCACGTACCTCTTATACTGGTACTCTTATAAGCTTTATAGCCAAGATTTCGTACCCACTTAACGGTTCTGGGGTTCTTGGATATCCAGGCTATCTCTTTTCCGTCACAGTGCTCGTTTGCATATATGAATAGATATTTTGCATTATCGTTGAACGCACCACGGAAACTGCCGAATGCATAACGGTTCTTTTTCCTTGGAAACAGGAAGGAAAAAGGATAAATCAGATAACAGATGCAGTAAGCAAGAGTCTTGAACATTCAAGTTTCATTAAACTTCGAAGCAAAATTACGAATTTCATTACAAAATGCTTAATTTTGAAAGGATAAACTGTAACGTGATGAACATAGCAATTATCATAGCAGGAGGAGTTGGAATCCGGATGGGGCGGGAGATTCCCAAACAATTCATAAAGGTGGATGGAAAGACGGTTCTTGCCTATACTCTCGAGAGTTTTCAGAAGCATCCATTGGTCGATGCCATTGAGGTGGTCTGCATAAAGGGGTGGGAAGATGTGCTGATGGAAGATGTGCGAAAATACGGAATTACAAAATTCAAATACAGGGTTGAAGGGGGAGCATCCTGTCAGGAATCCATCCGCAATGGCATATATAATCTGGAGAGCAAATGCTCTGACGATGACATTGTAATAATCCACGATGGTATCCGGCCTTTGGTCGATGGAGAAGTGCTTACGGATGTGATAGAAACAGCACAGAAATATGGGAATGGTGTAACATCCCTGCCGTACAACGAACAGATTTTTATCGTTAGCGAAGAGGACTCTTCAACCACTGTAAAATATATCCCGCGGGAAACACTCAGAAGAGTATCTACTCCGCAAGCTTACCGCTTCGACCTGTTGAAGAGCAAATATCACGAAGCATTTGAAAAAAGCATAGGCATTTACGGTTCAAGTTACACCAATACCATGATGGTAGAACTCGGGGTGCGGCTTCACTTTGCCTCAGGTTCGGACAAAAATATCAAACTTACCACCCCGGATGATCTCACAATATTTCAAGCTTATCTTTCCATGAAGAATGAAACTGAATAAGAAACACCCGCTCTATCTGGATGACCTCCGGTATATCGCCTCCATAAAAGGGATTGATACCCTGAGAGGCAAAAGTGTTCTTATTACCGGGGCTACAGGTCTGATAGGAACACAAATGATAGATGCTCTGATGACTATTGGTGGTATTCATATTATTGCTGCAGGGCGCTGTAAAGAAAAAGCATCAGAGCGACTTGGAGAGTACTTCGGTAATCCTCTGTTCTACTTTCTTGAGCACGATGTATGTCATCCATTCCCCGACGGTATAACTGCAGATTATATAATCCCCCTTGCGAGTAACACCCATCCGCTGGCATACTCGCGATATCCGCTTGAGACCGTGCTTACCAATGTAGAAGGGGCGCGCTATGCTCTTGAATTTGCGGCCGTTTGCGGAGCCACGGTCCTATATCCTTCTTCAGTGGAGATTTATGGCAATGCGCGCGGCCTTGATATATTCACAGAAGACTATACCGGTAATCTTGATCTCTCGGGCTCGCGTGCCTGCTACCCCGAATCGAAGCGCCTTTGTGAAGCCCTCTGTCAGAGTTATGCCGCAGAGAAGGATGTAAAGATAAAAATCGCGAGACTTTGCCGCGTGTTCGGTCCGACTATGCTGGAGTCTGACACGAAGGCCAGTTCGCAGTTCATACTCAAGGCTATTGCCGGAGAGGACATTGTACTCAAGTCTGAAGGTGAACAATATTTCAGCTACATTTACGTTGCAGATGCCGTTGCCGCGCTGCTTCACGTTATGCTCAATGGAGAAAACGGACAGGTTTACAACATAGCCAGTGAGAGATGCAATGTCCATCTTAAAGACTTTGCCGCAGAGTGTGCCGCCATCAACGGTAAGAACGTGATTTTTGAGCTTCCGGACGCAGTTGAAACAAAAGGATACAGCATTGCCTCTCAAGCCATTCTCTCTTGCGATAAACTTGCTGCCATCGGTTTCAGGGCTGTCTATGATTTGAGGAGTGCCATCGGAAGGACGGTGAGCATTATGAGTATCCCATAAATTTTATGAAGGAGTCAATACATAGCGGAAAGATACTTTTGATATGTCCTGAAAGCGATTTAGAACTTGGGCTTTTTAATGACATTGCCTGCAGTGAGACAATATCTGTAAGATATGTCACCATTTGTCGCAGACTCTACATTTGGATAAAAAAATCTATTTATACCTTCAATTATCTGTTGAATTTGAAGTTCAAACTACCGCGGTGGCTGTTTTGCTGTGATATAAAGAACTGGCACAAAGGATTTTCACGAATCATTATCAGAAGTAATGTCCTTGAATATATAGACATCTACCAGATACAGAGACTTAAAAAACGTGGAATCCGCTGTGACCTTTTCCTTATTGACTCTATAGATGGAGATTCTAAAACCATTGTTTCGACAAAACGTTTGATAAGATCCGAATTATGGGATAATATTTTGACATTTGACCGGCAGGATGCTGAAAAATATGGCTTTTCTTTCGCAGGATTTCATTATTACTCAAAGCCGAACATCCCTTTACCGGGAAAGATTCTCTATGATGTATACTATGTGGGATCATTCAAGGGTAATAGGACAAGACCGATTAATGATACCTTTAAAGTTTTGACGGCAAATGGAATTTGTTGCCACTATGATGTACTCTCAGATAGTTTAAGGAAGACTGAAGAGGCCGCTTCCGGAATCAATGTTTTCAGAAAATCACTCCCTTATAGTGAAATTTTACGACAAACAGCAGCCTGCACTTGCATACTGGAAATTATTCAAGAGAACCAACATGGACCTTCGCTAAGATATTTCGAAGCTGTTGTATTCAATAAAAAACTTCTAACCAACAATCCATATGTCGTAGATTTCCCCTATTACAAACCCGAATACATCAAAGTGTTCAAAGATGCGGGAGATATTGATATCAATTGGCTAAAAGCTGATATTGCTGTGGACTACCACTACAACGGAGATTTTTCGCCCTTGAAGTTGTTTGAGGAAGGTTAGTTCTGCAGCAATCCCTTTGTGACGTAATATCGGAAAATGAGCAGCTTTCTGCCGCTTGCCGGTCTCAGGCGCAGCAGGTGGAATAAGCACAGCACGATGGTCCCGCCCCATTTGACGGCTTCAGACAAAAGCCTCATTCGGTATTTTTTCTTTGAAACCGACAGGGTTCTGACCCGTTCGCTTTTTCCGATGCAGTTCGAGACTTGTTCCAGATAAGCGCTTTCAAGTTTGTAGTGCGGGATTATGTGGTACAGGATGGCGTCGGGGGTATAAATGAACTTCATTCCGGCTGATGTCATCCTGTCGAAGATATCCTTCTCTTCTCCTGCGGACAGATTGTTACCTTTTCTGCCAAGTTCGGTATTGAACTTTCCCGTTTTTTCGAAAACGATTCTTCTGTATGCGGCATTCCCACCCCCGGGATAACAGTTCATAGGGAAGGATCTTTCCTTTTTCCCGAAATACAGATAACCGGTCAGCAGCCTCCTCAGGTGTCTGTTCATCCACGAGGGTTCCGTTCCATCTTCATATACTGGGATTATGGGACCTCCTGCGGCCATTATGTCGGGGTATTCCCCGAACAGAGCCGACAGGGCCGGGAGATATTGTGGATTTACAGTGGCATCGTCATCGACATACACCAGGATATCTCCGTCCGACTCGGAGATACCACGGTTTCTGGCATAAGAAAGACCCTGATGGGATTCGATTACATACTTCAGTTCAGTGTCGGGAAAGTCTTTTTTAAAGCGTGTCACTTCAATGGCGGTATTATCCGTGCAGTTATTGTCCACCAGAATGATTTCATATTCCGATTTCGGGAAATCATTTCCGGCGATGGAGGCCAAAACATTATAGATGTACTTGTCCCTGTTGAAAGTGCAGACGATGACGGAAATCTTCATTCGGCAAATATATCAAATCCTTGGAGTTTATCGATGGAATATATATTTTTGTTCAATGACTGTCAGACGCATCATATTCAGGGCTGCCGTTCGCGTGTCGGAATGGCTTTTTTTACAGTGGAAAATACAATCATTATATCATTCGAACCTTTCCGTCGGAAAAGTGGAGGAAGCGAATCATCTGGACCTTATCACCCATATAATAATCCCAGGGTAATAGAACTTCAAAGTCAATATATAGCGAAGTATATGGGTGGAGCCTTCACCCATATCATCGTGGATAATTCCACTGATTCCGCCCGGGCGGAAAGTATCAGAGCCATCTGTGAAAGAAATGGGACAGGGTATGTCAAACTGCATAGAAACCGTATGAACATCTTCAGTGGCAGTTATTCTCACGCGGCAGCCGTTAATTGGACTTACCACCATATCATCAAGGCTAGAAAGCCTTTCGGTTTCGGAATAATCGACCACGACATTTTTCCTGTCAGACCGATGGATATCATCACAATATTGAAAACCCAGCCTGTGTATGGTGTGCGACGCAGCCGTGATGGGTTCACACCATCAATGCTTCGTATGGGAAGAAAATCGACATCGTGAAGGAGGATATACTGGAGGAACTGCTCAGAAAGTATGAGACTGTGGAAGTCTCTTCCTAAATAGGATGCCTACCAGCAGCAGGATATACAATGCGATAGATGATGCCATCGATATCTTTCTGCCCATAGCGAATGACTCCGGAAGATAAGTGAAAGTGATATGGTGTGTTCCCGCGGGCAAATCCAAAGCCCTGAGAGTCCAGTCCGCACGCATAATGGGCAGTTCCTGACTGCCGTCCAATACGGCTTTCCATCCCTCCGGATAATATATTTCACTGAAAACGGCCACTCCGCCTTCCTTTGACGAATAGTCATATTCAAGATGGTTCAGGGAGTATTCCGACATCTTTATATAATCCTGCCCGACATTATCACCGTGGACTGTGGCAAGGCATTTGACATCTATTCCGTCTCCTTCGTAGATGACGGCCTGGGAAGCCGGATCTATTTCTCCGAGGAGATGAATCTCTTCATCCGGGGAGGATGCTCCGATTATCGATGACACGAACCATGCATTGCCTGACGCACGTTCATATCGGACTGGAGGGGTATCTCCATTGATTACGATATATCTTGTATTCAGCATAGAGAGGATGGGGTAGTATCCCAGTCCGGCCTCGATGTCCGAGATGGTTTTCGCGGAAGGCAATGTGGCATTGATGTCCTTGCTGAGTCTGGACATTTCCGGCTGGATGAAGCGGTCTATCAGGTCCTGGTAACGCTGGAGTTTGGCGGCATTGTAACCTCCGATGGTCTTGTGCCAATAACTCGGGATGGCATCATTGAAGGTATTCACGCTGATATCCAGAACCCTGTATGACGGGTTATCATCCTGAAGAATCATTTCATCGACAGGGCGCTTGGCGAAAAGACCATTCATCTGTTTCGGGGAGGAGAAATGTGATTCATTCAGATAGCGTTTGTCCACTGACCACAAATCACAGAGCACCAGCAGGGACAGAATGGTAACGGCGATGGATGTCTTGAATTTCCGTTTGAATGCGGCAAGCCATATAATCAGGCAGCTGATGGAGATAAAGGCCAGAGAGCGGAATGCATCGGCACGGAGCAAATCCACTCTGTCCAGTCTGAGTGCGGCGGCTATGTCATCCGGGAGGGACGCATCCGAAGCGGAACGGAAGTCTCCGGCCAGACCGGGGAACAGGATGAACAGGAGGCAGAATCCACCGGTAATTCCGAATGACCAGAACAGTTTTCCACTTAAGTCGTCACTTGCCTGATTCTGCGGGAAAATCTCTTTCAGAGCCAGCACCCCCATCAGCGGAACGGTAATCTGAAGAATAACCAATATCATCGATACTGTTCTGAACTTGTTATACAGGGGGATGTACTTGAACCAGATTTCAGTGAACCACATAAAGTGTGAACCCCAGCCCAGCATCAATGCGAGCAGGGAAATGACTGCCAACCACCACTTATAAGGTCCCTTGACTACGAAAAGTCCCAGTATGAAAAGGAAAACGCAGACAGCACCGAGATACATGGGACCTGCCGTGAACGGCTGGGGACCCCAGTACAAGGGGAGCTGCCTGATGATTTGTTCGGCTCCCTGATATTTGCCATTCAGGGCTTCAAAAGTATGGGAATTGCGGCTGAGTTCTCCTGTCGAAGCACCTCCGTTGAAATCGGGAATCATAAGGTTCGGCGTTTCCGAAACTCCGTATGACCAGGCGGTGGCATAGTCTATGTCCAGGCCGTCCCTGTTCGTCTGCTTGTCGGTGGTGAGTTCCGAACCGCCCCTCATAGTATGTTTGGTATATTCTTTTAAGGGCAGCAGATGACCGGCCTGGGAAGCGATTCCAAGGATGCCGCAGGCGAGTATAAGAGAGGAAGTCTTGACGAACGGGGCCATTTTATGTGTTTTGATGGCTGTGACCGCTTCTGCTATGGCATATCCGAAGACGATTATGGCCAGATAATAGGAAATCTGCGGATGCTTGGA
>JAZUEO010000195.1:0-2874 GCA_045640205.1 Candidatus Coprenecus sp.
GGAGGGAGAGAGGCGTTACATAGGAGGACCTTCGGTCAATCCTTACAGGCGTGGTCAGCCTTCACAACTGATTCCTACCGGAATCGCGGGCATAGACTTGAACAATACCCTCGTTTCAGGACAGAAAATTCCTTTCTTCGCCGACCCTGACCAGCCTTATAATCAAGTTATGGCTATGGTGGCCCTTCGTGCGGATGTGGATAAAATCATCCTCGGAGGGATGGGGCTTTCGAACGATGATTATCTTTATTTCCGTCATGAATTCGAGAATGCCGGAGCTCTGAACAAAATCATTTCGTTCGTAAATACTACCGAGCAGCCTCCCGTAGAGCGACTTCTTATTCCGGATATGGCTCTTACGGCAGCCGAATATTTCGCTGTGGACAAGAATGAAAAGGTTCTGGTTCTGCTTACCGATATGACGCTGTATGCAGACGCATTATCCATCGTATCGAATCGTATGGACCAGATTCCGTCCAAGGATTCAATGCCCGGTTCACTTTATTCTGATTTGGCCAAGATTTACGAGAAAGCGGTACAGCTTCCTGACGGTGGTTCCATCACCATCATAGCCGTTACCACATTGAATGACGGTGATATCACTCACGCCATACCTGACAATACCGGATACATTACAGAAGGTCAGCTGTTCCTTCGTCATGACAGTGATACCGGGAAGACCATTATCGACCCGTTCCGTTCACTTTCCCGTCTGAAACAGCTCGTTCAGGGAAAGCAGACACGTGAGGACCATTCACAGGTGATGAACTGCGCGGTACGACTGTATTCCGATGCCGCCAATGCCAAGACGAAACTTGAAAACGGTTTTGACCTGAGTGATTATGACAACCGTTGTCTGGCATATGCCAGGGAGTATTCCACACGCCTTCTCTCCATCGATGTCAATATTCCCATCGATGAGATGCTCGATACGGCCTGGGAACTCTTCGGAAAGTACTTTTCCAAGGCTGAGACAGGTCTGAAACAGAAGATAATAGACAAGTATTGGAAAGAATCCATCAATTAATCTTTCAGACAGATGGCCATAAAGTTTCAATATAACAAGACCTCGCTTACGGAACTGGGCAAGCAGCTCAAGGTCCGTACCAAGGCCCTTCCGACTCTCAAGAACAAGGAATCAGCCCTGCGTCTTGAAGTGAAGAAGGCCAAACAGCGCTCGGATGAACTTTTGGAACAGCTGTCTTCATCACTTCGTTCATACGAATATCTCGCAGGCTTGTGGAACGAATTCCAGCCGGGACTTGTATCTGTCAAGGATATAGAACTGGTCACGGTCAAGGTGGCCGGAGTCAAGACGCCGGAACTCAAGAGCATCGAATGGGATGTGAAGGAAATAGATATTTTCCGTTCTCCTATGTGGTATTATGACGGGGTGCATATCCTGCAGACACTTGCGAGGCTGGGAATAGAATCAGAAGTGTATGTGGAAAAAAGCCGCATACTCGATTTCCAAAGGAAAAAGACCACGCAGAAGGTGAATCTGTATGAAAAAGTGCAGATTCCCGGATATCAGGAAGCCATACGCAAGATAAAGAGGTATATGGAGGATGAAGAGAACCTTTCAAAAGCATCTTCGAAGATAGTTAAGACGAGACACGCGATAGAAGAAGAGGAGGGTGTGATATGATAGTTAAGATGACGAAATACTCTTTCGTGCTCCTGCACGGAGAGACAGATGCCTTTCTTGATGAACTGCAGAAAATAGGTATCATAGATGTCAGCCGCAGTGCCAAACCTGTGGATGAAACCTCTTCCGCTCTCTATGATAAATACGACAGGCTTCAGAAAGCTGTTGAGAGAATCCGGAAGGATGATTTTACCAGAGATGATGAATATGTATCGCTGAATGCCGCTTTTCTGAAAGCTCAGCAGGACTATGCAGCCCGTCTTCCGTGGGGTTCATTTTCTGCGGAAAAGGTCAGGGAACTGGCATCATTCGGATATGCCCTTCATTTTTATGAGTCCCCGGTAAAACAGTTTGAGAAATCCCAGTGGGCAGGGGAGTATCCTCTCGAGGTGATAGACAACGACGGACATACCGTACGTTTCGTAGTGGTGTCAGATTCTTCGGATTACAGTTTTCCCATCGGGGAAATACCGGCTCCCGAGGGCTCTTATGAAGATGCCCGCATAGAAATGGAGTCCCTGAAGGCCCGTCTTGAAGAGAGGGCTCAAGCGCTTCGTGCTGAAAAGGAACTGATTCCTTCGATGGAGGCGGACCAGAAGGATATTATGCGTCAGATGCAGCACTATCTGGCTAAAATCACGGCATCCTCCGCAGCGGAAAATACACTTGATACGTTTATCGGATTTGCTCCGACTGAAGATGATGTCAGGGTCTGTGCCGCTCTTGACGCTATAGGTGTTTACTATATCGCGGAGCCTGCAAAAGGGGAGGATTGCCCACCCATCAAGCTGAAGAACAATTGGTTTACCCGTAATTTCGAAACCTT
Organism: Candidatus Coprenecus sp.; assembly: GCA_045640205.1. Taxonomy (GTDB): domain Bacteria; phylum Bacteroidota; class Bacteroidia; order Bacteroidales; family UBA932; genus Minthomonas. The sequence continues at coordinate 2,475 of JAZUEO010000195.1, forward strand.
GACAGGAATGTACGGAATGCCGGTGTATGACGAGTTCGACCCCACACCCATTCTGGCGCCGTTCTTCACTCTTTTCTGGGCTTTGTGTCTAGGAGACTGTGCATACGGATTCATACTCATTTGGCTGGGACACGTTCTTAAAAAGGTGGATATATTGGGTCTGAAACCCCATCACAGGCTGGTGACCACTCTTGGTGTCGGAACCGTTATTATCGGATTTTTCCTCGGCGCTTTTATGGGCTTCCATCTGGATGAGATGGAGTGGATACCGGAAGGTCTCCGCAGATGTATGCTGGTCGGCAAATTGCCGGGAACCACTTTCGATATGGCTATGGTTGCCGCCATCATTATCGGTGTGTTCCATCTGTGTCTGGCGATGGTGGTTAAAGCCATCGGGCTT
>JAZUEO010000196.1:0-2602 GCA_045640205.1 Candidatus Coprenecus sp.
GAACCCGTAGGTGGCGATATTGTCCAAGTCGGAAGCTTCATTTATCTTGGATGTGGCGTGGCGGGCAAAACATAATCCGGCCTCTTCACGGCTCATCCCGCATCCGTCATCGATGACTTGTATAAGTGTCCTGCCGGAATCCTCGATGATGACGGAAACCGATTCCGCACCTGCATCGATGGAGTTTTCCACCAGTTCCTTCACTACGGAAGCGGGGCGCTGGACCACTTCTCCCGCGGCTATCAGATTTGAAATGTTCTGTGGTAATACGTGCAGCGGCATATTATCTCATACTCTCAAGGAAGAGTCTGAAGTAGTCTGCGAAATACACCAGAACTACGAACAGAATGACTATGGTGATGAGGGAAATGACACGCTGGGTCATCTTGCTCATATCGTGTCGGCGGTTGTTTTCCTGTGCAGCCCGTATTTTACCGCGGATGTGCTTTCCGGGGACGTATCTCTCGTCTTTCCATTCCTTTCCTTCCCGTATGGCTTTTTCGCGCTGGGCTTCTTCGGCCACTTCTTCACGTCTCTCCGCTCTTTCGTCATAAAATCTCGGCTCGTAGTGGAATACTCTGTGAGAAGGTGTTTTGAACAGTGAAAATATCATAAGCTGTGAGTTTTTAAAACTTTGCAAATATACTATTTTTGTATTAGAAATTTTCACGGTTATGAATGATATAAGGGTTGGAAACGGATATGACGTCCACCAGTTGGCCGAAGGACTGAGGTTGGTCCTTGGAGGAGTGCAGATAGAATATGAAAAAGGATGTGTCGCCCATTCCGATGGGGATGTCGCCATTCACGCATTATGTGACGCACTGCTCGGAGCATTGGCTCTGGGGGATATCGGCAGGCATTTTCCGGATTCGGCTGACGAATATAAGGGAATAGACAGTACCATATTGCTGGACAAGGTGGTGAAAATGGTTTCGGATGCCGGGTACCGCGTCGGGAATGTGGACCTTACCATAGCGCTTCAACGTCCTAAAATGGCACCATATATTGGGAAAATGCGTTCTGTACTGGCCGGACATCTCCGTGTGGATGAGTCCCGTGTGTCGGTTAAGGCCACTACTACAGAGCATCTGGGATTTGTAGGAAGGGGAGAGGGAGTGGAGGCCTACGCCGTGGTGACGTTATCGGGTCAGTGAACGTGCGCGTCAAAAGAGTGCTTAATACCAGATGTGCTTCACCTGTACGCGCTCAAGAAACGGTTGTCTTGAAAATTGGAAATAAACCTCCGTAGGGGTTGATGTTGTCGGATTTTGTCTGTAATTTTGCCATGTCAGTGATAACACTTTTTATTTGAATGCAATCACTATGTCAGGTGAAATTTCTGACATTGTTAAGGTTTGGTAAGTCTTTGTTTATCAGGACGTTTGTTAATCTTTTACGAAAATGTTGCGGAATTAAGGGATTTTATGAAAGGACGGAAGATATTTTTAATCACAGCCCTTGTAGTTATCAGTCTCCCTACGGGGTACTGTCAGGTTTCGTCCTGGGCTGATAAGGAGAACTGGTATGAGAGTGTCAGGGAATTCGATGAAGAGTATCCGGACGTATTCTACCTGGTATCAACCAACATACTCCACGAAGAAGGGTCTTGGATTGCGAGAAACACTCCGGAGGAAAAAGCTATCCTTGCCAGAGAAATAAGGCATATCGAGATGAATCTGTTCCGTGACTCGCTCAATATTTTCGCACCATACTATCACCAGCATACTATGGATGCCGCATCTTTAGAAAAAAGTGAATATGATGCCATCGCCGCCAAAATAGTGGATGAAGCTTACGAAGCTTTCAGGTACTATCTCAAGCATCTTAACGGCGGGCGCCCCATCGTACTTGTCGGGTTCAGTCAGGGTGCGATGCTCACAAAAGAGCTGTTGAAAAAGATGACTCCGTCCGAATATGAAAGAATAGTGGCGGCATATGTTCTCGGTTGGGGTCTCAGCAGTGAAGATATACAGAACCCTCAAGTGCGTCCTGCACGGGTTGCGGATGACACTGGAGTGTGTATCTCATTCAATTCAGTATCAGACACATCTGCCGCGTGGGCACTAGTGCTCAATAACGCCGTGTGCTCTATCAATCCGGTAAATTGGAAGACGGATTCTACACCGGCTTCCTTCGAATACAAAGGCCAAAAGCTATCGGTCAGCCTGAGTACGGCATCTATGACTCTTGTAGTAAGCGGTTTCGAAGAGTCCAAGCACCCTTTTCAGAGTATCTGGCCTTCAGGATGCCTGCATTCCTACGAAATCAAGTTCTACAATGACTTCCTTTGGCATAATGCCATTCAACGCGTACATCATTACCTCGCGCAATGACGGACACATTCTATAATTTATTATGCCTGATATGAAATCTGCGCTTGATTTTCCTAAATGCCATTCCATTTGCTACAATCGCAAAAACGCCCGGATATCCTTCTGGATGAGAGTGGACGCAAAGGATTATCTCTCCAAGAATCTGTCGAAACTGTAATGCGCCGCATCATCCCCGATGATCCGCAAAGGAAGGTTCATCTGCTGATGTCATACACCGGACTTATGGTATGATTATCTATCAGGAGCAGTTGATGAGCATCGTTTCC